>JACMLS010000778.1 GCA_014379485.1 Bacteroidia bacterium
GGAAGCCTTAAAAGCCATTGACAAAATAAATAATCCGGAACCTTCTTTACGCACCGTGTACCAGCGCATGGCCTGGAATTATGGGGTGGACTGGTATAACCGCGGGCAAAACGATTCTGCACAGCGTTACTTTAATATTGCAGTAAAAAATAATTACGACCCAAGAATAACTTCACTCTGTTCTTTCTGGAGCGGAGAAATAAAATATAAAAAGAAAGATTACAGCGGAGCCTTACAACTCTTTAAAGATTTTATGCTGCAAAGCGGTGCGGTGGGAACAAAAGAATTTGAGCTGGCAAAATACAATACGGGGTATTGCTATTTTATTCAGAAAGATTATAAAAATGCAAATCTTTCCTTCCGTTCATTTACTTCCATTCCGCAGCAAGACCCGGAAAAAGTGTCTGATGCCCTGGTGCGCGTAGCAGATTCTTATTTTATGCTTGAAGATTACAAAGGGGCAGCAGATAATTACGAAACCGCTATTGCTGTAGGAAAAAAGGATGTGGATTATTGCCTGTTTCAAAAATCTATCTGCAATGGAATTTTAAAAAACTACAACGAAAAAATTTCAGATCTTAAAATGCTGGCAGAAAAATATCCGAACTCAGATTATCTGGAAGGTTCTTACCTGCAAATTGCTGATGCATATATACGTGATTATGCGAATGCTGGTGAGACAGGTTATTTGAATGCTATTGAAATGTACAATAAATTCCTTGCCAAATATCCAAAATCAACTTCTGAAAATGCAATTAAAGCGCAGATCGGCGTTCTGTATTACAAACTAAAAAACGACACCAAGGCGCTTGAATATTTTTACGCTCTGATTGAGAAAGATTCTAAATCACAGGAATCTCAGCTAACCTGTTTTCCGAATATAAAGAACATTTTACTTGCTCAGGGCAAAACAGATGAATGGACAGAAACTGCAAAAAAATATGGTATTTCTATTGATAAAGAAGAAATAGAAGATATTGAATACAGTAAAGCGAGAGACCTTATTGAAAAACAAAACTGCGACCTTGGAATGCCAGAGTTTGAAAAATACCTCAGCAAATATCCAAACGGAAATCACGTACAGGAAATGAACTTCTGGTATTCTGAATGCGCATATAGCAAAGGATTATACGATAAAGCATTACCGGGATATGTTTACCTGCTTTCATTGCCAAACAGCAACTCATTTCAGGAAAAATCACTTACAAAAGCAGCTTTTATTTATTTTAAGAATCAGAAATACGAAGAAGCTTTGCCACTTTACATTAAACTACAAGAGGTAGGAGCAGATGCCAACAGCAAATTCAACTCAAAAATAAACGCCATGCGTTGTGCCTGGAATGCTAAGATATACGCAACAGCCGCAGAGCAGGCAAGCGGTGTACTTACATCTGGCAAAGCAAAAACAGAACAGATCTACGAAGCAAGAAACATTAAGGCCCACAGTTTATACGAAACCGGAAAAACAAACGAATCGCTTGATGATTGGAAATTCATAAGCAAAAACGCAGAGAGTGTTGAGGGTGCCGAAGCATTTTATTACATAGCTGCAATTCAATTAAGTACAAAAGATTATAAGTTAGTGGAAAAAACCATTGACAAATTAATGAGTTACAAGTACGCAGATAAATACTGGATGACCAAAGGACTTTTACTGATGGCGGACTCTTATACCGAACAAAAGAAATACAGCGATGCAGAAGCCCTATTGCAAACCATTATTGATAACCAGGCCGACGAAAATTTAAAAGAAGAGGCAAGAAAAAAACTGGAGGCCATCAAATCTTTACAAAATCTGCGTATGATTCAAACACCTCAAAGCACTGATACATTAAAGGTAAAATTTGACAACACCAACGGAAGCAAAGACCTGTTTGATGAAATGTACGATAACCTGAACAAAAAACCGGAAATTAAAAATCAGGAACAACCCAAGTAAAATGAAAATGGATTTTAGAAAATATTTTTTTACTGCTGTTATAATTTGCCTTGCATTTTTTATACGGGGACAAGGCATAGGTCCAACTATTATAATGGACAACATTGTTAAAACAACTTACACAATCAAAGAATCAGACAAACTGAACGATAAACCCCGTATAGAAGACACCGTAAAAAAAATTGAAAACATTACTTACAACATCACATCAAAATCTACACCCACCACGTATTATCCTGATGGAATTGTGCCCGCCAAAATGGTAAACGAGCCGCTTAGTAAATTATACCACTGTCTTATAAAAGCCGGAATGGGGAATTACACCATGCCTTACGGAGAGATCTTTATCAATAATTTAAGGAGTAAAGAATTTGTTTACGGTTTCAGGTACAAACATCTGTCAAGCACAGCCACATTAAACAATTCAGGTTTTTCAGGCTTTTCTGATAATGAAATTTACACTTACGGAAAAAATTTCTTTAAAAAACATACACTCAGCGGAGATTTTAATTATTTAAGGAACGTAAATCATTTTTACGGCTACGATTTTGCCACTTACAATGTAATTGATAAAAGTTTTACCAAACA
>JACMLS010000779.1 GCA_014379485.1 Bacteroidia bacterium
GAAAAAGGAAGTAATAAACAAAAGATCGGAGATTTTTATTTTTCAGGAATGGACACTGTTAGTATTGAAAAAGCAGGTATCAGTCCGCTCAAAAATGAAATGGATAGAATTGAAGCTGTAAAAGATATTCCTTCACTTCTAAACACAATTGCTTATCTGCAATCAAGAGGTAATGACCCCGTATTTAATTTTACTGTTGCGCAGGATGATAAGATCAGTACCAAATACGCTTTGAGTTTTGGGCAAGGTGGTTTGGGTTTAGGGCAGAGAGATTATTATTTTAATACAGATGAGCGCACTGTGCATATCCGTAACGAATACATAAAACATGTGCAGGCCATATTGCAGCTTATTGGTCAGAATGAAAATGATGCAATAAAAAACGCGGGTTTCATCATGTCAATAGAAACTGATCTTGCAAAAGCTTCAAGAAAGTTAGAAGAGCTGCGCGATCCTTTAAAGAATTACAATAAAATAACTGTTGAGCAATTCAACAAATTAACACCGCTTGTTAAATGGAATGAATTGCTGCCGGTTATGGGAATTAAAAATGCTGATACAGTAATAGTAGGGCAACCAGAATTTTTTTCAGGATTAAACGCGAGTCTTAAAAAATTCCCAATAGAAAGCTGGAAAGTATATTTGAAATGGGACCTTGTAAATGCTTACGCTGCTTACCTGAATAAAGATATTGAAAAACAAAATTTTAAATTTTATTATACCGTATTAACAGGTATTACAGAACAAAAACCGCGTTGGGAAACAATTGTGCAGCAAACAAATAAAACACTTGGCGAACTAATAGGGCAGGTGTATGTTGCAGAGTATTTGCCAAAGGGTTCTAAAGAAAAATTACTTGAGATCGGTAATAACATAAGAGATGTGTATCGCGAGCATTTAAAAAATCTTGACTGGATGAGTCCGGCCACCAAAGAAAAAGCCTTGGTAAAATTAGATGGTATTGTAATGAAAGTTGGCTATCCTGATAAATGGAAAGACCTGGGCAGTATGGAAATTGACCGCGGTTCTTATTGCGCAAACGTAATGCGGGGTAATTTGTGGTTCTATAATTATTACATTTCAAAATACGGACAAACAGTAGATCGTACCGATTGGAGCATGTATCCGCAAACCTATAATGCTTACTACAACCCCGCCAATAATGAAATTGTGGTACCTGCCTGCAATATTATTGTGCCGGGTTTTGAGGGACGTATGCCTGATGATGCAATTTTGTATGGTATAATTGGCGGTTCAACTTTTGGCCACGAAATTACACATGGGTTTGACGATTCAGGATCTCAGTACGATGCAAACGGAAATTTAAATAACTGGTGGACACCCGAAGACAAGAAAAAATTTCTGACAAAAACACATTTAATAGTAAAACAGTTCAGCAAGTTTACTGTGTTGGATAGTATACACATTAACGGCGAAGCAACGCAAGGCGAAAACATTGCTGACCTTGGTGGTGTGGTAATGGGTTACGAAGCATTTAAAAAAACACCTCAGTATAAAGAGCAACAAATAATAAGCGGCCTTACACCAGATCAGCGTTATTTTCTTTCTTATGGTTATGCATGGATGCTGAACATAAAAAAAGAATCGCTGGCGCGGCAAATTATGACAGATGTACACTCGCCCGCACAATTCCGCATCAACGGCCCGCTTGCCAATCTGCCTGAATTTTACAAAACCTTTAATGTAAAAGAAGGAGACCCCATGCACCAGCCCGATAGTTTGCGGGTGATGATCTGGTGATGCCTGAACACAATAGAAAACAGACTCTATTGTGTTCTATGTGCCCATTGTGGTTGAAAAGAGAAATTAAAACCCGGAAGAAGATTTATTTTTTCTTTTCAGGGTGCAAGCTAACAATCCAGTATTTTATAATCAGGTCAAGCACCTCTGCCTGCTCTCCTACAGTTTTTGGTTTTTCAAAAAAACCTTGCACACGATAGTCGTACGCTTCTGATACTTCTTCATTTGATCCACCACCACTCATAAAAATAAAGGGCATAGATTTTTCTCTCAGAATTTTGTCTTCGTCTATTGCTTTTTTTAATTCAAGGCCTGTCATTTCGGGCATGTTCATATCAGAAATAACAAGAAACAATTTATCTTTAGTTGTTCTCATATGTTCAAGCGCGTCATTACCGTTGTTAAAGTACTCTACTTTTACATCCCATTGCTTTTCGCGCAAGGCAAGCATCAAAAGTTCTTTTTCATATTTTTCATCGTCTACCAGTATAATTTTTCCATTTACGGTGGTTGTAGTATTCTTTGCAAGCTCTTTGGCTGTGGTTGTATGTGCTTTCATAAAAAAAGGTTAGTTCAATGTAAAATTAAGCCTTAGTAAAGCGCAAGATCTTTTATTTCGTTAAGAAGGTGGTTTCAGGTGCCTGCCACTATTAAATTAAAGCCTGTATGCTTTTGGTAGGTCTGAACCACAATAGAAACAATAGAGCACAATAGAAAAACAAACTCTATTGTGTTCTAAGTGCCTGTTGTGGTTGAATTTTGTGCGTTCAATTACGCAATGTTTCTTTTGCGCCAAGCTTTAAATTTGGTAGTAAATGCGCCACGCTCCCAGCACCATCTGCACCACCAACGTGGCTTTTCTGCATGAGATTTTTTGCCTGGTGGCGGAATAATGACCGCGCTCACATCAAACACACTGTTCAGTGAAAGTAAATACTGAACCTGGTTACTGTCAGTATCTTTATAAATGGTAAGCTGAGAAATTTTTTGCGCGGTTTTCATAGACTTAATCCGTTTTCCGTGCCAGCGTGTGTATTTTCTTATACCTTTTCTTAATTTTTTAATACGCAGTTTGCTCAGCTCTTCGGTTTCGCTGCTATCCCGCCAAATAACCAGGCTGTTAATGTCTTCTATATGCCTGGCAATAAATTTAAAACAAGAGTCTGCGCTATAAGGCATGGCTGCAAAATCTGCAGAGTTATGTTTAAAGTGCACACTCGGATAAGTCATTTTAAACTCACTACGCATCAACCGCTCTATTTCTTTGTTTTGTGAGCGAAAGGCGGTGGTAAGAAGAAGAAGTATGTAAATTATTTTTGCGGTTCGTAGGGGCATTTCTTTTTGCGGAGGCTTAAAGATACAAAAGGTTTTTTTGCTCTCAAACAAATTATTTTGGCACTAGTACCCAAGTGATTTTCTTCTCATTTTATGATAGTGGAATGCGGTAAGAAACAATTCGTATTTTACTGAAAGAGAATGCCCGTAAATACTGCTATATTCAGATTTATTTAAAGGTAAACTGTAGCCATAAAATACACTTAGGCCGCCACAATCAATTCCTAATTTGGGAGTCAGGTACCATAAAGGTTGCTTATTACTGAAGTACAAATTAGTTTCTAAACCAAAAAAAGTAAAATGATCGCCAATTGAAACGCATGAACCTGGAACCGGATTTGGTCCGGTATTAAATAAATGCCTCTAATTTAAGTAGCATGAGCCTGACAGGTAAGGTGAGTAGTAAGAATCATAACATTTTAATTCTCCGCCAAATGAATAGTTTAATAGTTCAAGGTGATTTGTAAGTCCAAAATAAATTCCTCTGTCTAAATCGCCGTTAAATAAATGCGAAATTGTTTGTTTGTTATTTGCTTTTCTTAAACTATCAGAGCGTGTTTTTAAACTTGCAGTATATATTTCTTGCGCAAAAGAAGCTGTAATGCAAGAATGCAAAATAATTAAAGTGAATAGGCATTTAAATTTTTTCAATGGCAGCCGTCTGTTTTTAAAATGTTCTGCAATGGTTTAGCTCAGGGTTTTTTAAAGATACAAAAGATTATATGTCTGCTGCTGCAAAGGCAAGTGCTACGGCGGGCAGGTTTAAAGATAAATGTTTTTTAGTGGGGCGCAAACTAATCGCAACAGCTCTTGTGACAGCACACTTGCGCGCTGTTTAAAGGTAAGAATGTATGCGTAGGTTTTGTTATCTCACTAAAGTAAAAGTGCCTGATTTTCCAACGCTTTCTCCTTTGTCATCTGTAACAGTAAAGGTATAAAAGTAAGAGCCCGCGGGCTGAATTTCGTTATTGTACTTTCCATCCCAACCCAATTTGCCTTTTTTTTCTGTAGCATTAAACTCATATACCAGCTGGTACTTTGGAGAAGTGTATATATAAAGTGAAGTAACTTTTCCTTTTCCGTTTTTTATAACGCTCAACAGCTTATCCTTTTCGGGATTAAATGTAGGCGGCACAGAAAAGAGTTCCAGGTTTTCTTTTTCTTTAGTAACACGCTTTTTTTCCAGGTCTTCGGCCCCATTTCCTAAATACTCAAGCAGGTAATCTTCGCTTTTGTGCTTTTTAAAATATTCATCTATTTCCTTTAGTAAATAGGCTGTGCCATATTGGGAGAGTTCGGTATTCGTTTTCTTTGCTATTTTATTTAAACCTGCCCTTGTTATGTATTTATTCTTTAGCTCGTATTGATTACTCCTCAAGGCTATAAGCCGGTATTGCGCGGTAATACTGTCGTGGTTAGGATTTGTTTTTTTTAGTTCCCTTAAACTCTTATGCCAGCTTCTTAATAAATAGCGGGCGCTATCATGTTCCACTTGCTGTGCCTGTAACTGCGCTTCTTTTTCAAGGAGCTCGGCAGAATCTGGTTCATTAAAAAATCTTCCAAAAAAAATATTAAAAAGATGTGCGCCGGTTTCAAGGCCGTCAATAGTGTTAAGCGCTTTTTGGCTGGTGCCTTCTGTTGCACCTATAGTTTTTACATCTCCAAAAGCCTGGTGTATATTATTTGTATTCTCCACAAACTTTTTATTGCCCGGATCATTGCTATTGGCACCCAGAGTATTCACAACATCTACATAACTATTGTTATAGTCTCCAAGGGTGGGTTGTTGTGTTTTTTGCACCTCGTTGCTGCCGGCAGCGGCTAAACCTGCTTTGCTTTTTCTTGCAGCAGCACAATCCGGAAGATTTTTATAATCGCAGCATACTCCAACGCCTGAGCTATCAAGCGACTTAAGCGTTTGTGCTATTTGCGCTATCATTTTCTGTAATTGCTCAGGTGTATAATTTGTCGGACATTCTGTGCAAAGACATTTATAATATGCCAGTTGGGCACAATGTGAACACACCGGGGAATTAGAGCCTGAAGCTTTCTCAGTGTATTCTATTACAGCTTCAGATTTAGTACAGTCGCATGTTGCCTGCGCATACATACCGTTTGTTGTAAATAGGGCAAAGAAGGCAGCAACGAAATACTTTGGCATGTCTGCAGGTTTTAATTTTTTAATACTCATAGTATTTTGCAAATATAGTTTGTTTTGTAATTAAATAAAAGAGGCATTACCCGTGTACACAATAAATGTTTTATTTAAAGATACAAAAGGCGTTTTTGCTCACAAACAAATTAATTTTCGACACTCTTAAACACATAAGAAACATAAGAGCACATAAGAATATGGTGTCTCATGTTTGCTCATGTTTCTTATGTGTTTGAATTGGGTATTAAAACCCATACCCCAAACTTACATTGCCTGTAAACTCAGCGCTCGCACCAAGCGTTGGGCCCTTTAAACGCTGCATATAATTCATGCTTAAGTTTAAAGTGGGTTTACCAAACTTTTTGTTTTTTAGTTTGGGAGAGAAAGAAAAATTTGCGCGGCTGTTTACAACGTTGTTGCCTTGTTTGGCGTTTATGTAACTGACATTGTAAGTACTGCCTAAAGTTAAACGCAGCGTATTATTTAAAAGACCTTTTGAAAAATTTAAACCCGGACCAAAAAATTGTGTTGTGGTGTTTGCGCTAACACTTTCATTTCCGTTTGCGGTAAAACCAATTATTGTTTTTGTTTTGCTCAGGTTTATATTATAATTCGCAACAGCGCTGTACACAGTTGCAGGCACGTATTTTGTTGTTTGGCTTTGTTGTGTACTTACGTTGTAATTACCGCTCATTGAAATGCTTTGTTTCTTTTCTTTTTTGCCGAAGGTATGATTCATAACACCGCTTGCAGATTGTGTGAGCTGATAAAAATTTAGTGTGTCTGCAGCGGTTAAAACGTAAAACGGATCTGTAACAGGTCTTGTTTTTGTGTAGGTAGAAAAATTTGAATAGTTTAAACTCCATACCCACGCTGCTGAGGGTGTGTATGACCAGTTCAATGCAGCAACTATTCTTTTGTTGGTGCTTTGTTTTTTTCCATCTAAATTATTTCGTTGTACACCTGTGTTCAGTCCTAAATTCATTTTTCCTTTCAGGATTCTTAGGGTAGGAGCAAGAGTAATATTTTGCAGATCGTTGTTAAAGAAATACGAGCCAAGCGTTTTATAATCCGGAGCAATGCGTTC
>JACMLS010000780.1 GCA_014379485.1 Bacteroidia bacterium
AGGAAAAAGAAGCAGCGAGCGCAATAGCCAGTATAGGACTTTCAAAAATGTCAATGGGCATGTATCCTGAGGCGCATGCTCATTTTTTTAAATCGCTGCGGGTGGCAGAAAAAATAAAAGACACAAATTTTATGGCGGGTACATTGTGCAATATAGCCTTAACCTACAGTTATCAGAACGACGAAAAACAAGCCATACCTTTTTTTTTAAAAGCAATAAGTTTAAAAGAGATTTTAAAGAACACAGAAAACGATCATTATGGAAATATGCTTAACGGGCTTGGCATTTCTTACGATAAACTAAAAAAGAGCGAAGATGCGCTTACCTGTTTCAGAAAAGCCTTAAATGTATTTAAGAAAATTAAGGATAATAACGGTGAAGCAATGGTATATGGCGGAATCGGGAATGCACAACATGAACTCAAAAGACTTGATTCGGCAGAATTCTATTTCCGTAAAGGAATAGAAATGCATGAAAAGCAGAATAACAGATCCGGTATAGCCGGAGGTTATATTAACCTTGGTAGGGTATTATTAGAACAAAAGAAATTTGCATTGGCAAAAAACTTTATTGGGCGCGGATTAGAACTGGCCCATTCTGCCGAGCGCACAGATTATTGCCTTACAGGGTATGAATACCTGAGCGATCTTTACCAGCAACAGGGAGATTACAAAAACGCTTTGGCAAGTTATAAAACCTACATTCAATACCGCGACAGTCTTTTTAATGACGAAAACACAAAACAAACCGTTCAGCATCACATGCAGTTTGAGTTTGATAAAAAATCATCAGCCGATTCCATTAAAAATTCAGAAGCAAAAAAGTTTGAAGAAATTAAACACCAGCAGGAAATTTCAAAACAAAAAACTTTTACATGGGCCGGCATTGGCGGATTTGTGATCATGATCATTATTGCTGTAATTTCTTTTATTGCTTTTCGTAATAAGAAAAAAGCGAATATAGAAATCGCAAAACAAAAAGACCTTGTAGAAGAAAAACAAAAAGAAATTCTTGATAGTATTTATTACGCAAGAAGAATTCAGAGAGCCTTGCTTACAAGTGAGAAATACATTGAGAGGAATTTATCTTTCCTGAAAAAAAATTGAAGTACAAGGAGCATGATAAGTGATGGGAAGAGGTTCAGGAATCATTTCCGCCGGAAAGAATTTCTTTGAGCCTTGCTTCAGACTCTAATTTGCCTAAAATTTCCATTTTAAAAGTATACTTCTTTTCTTTTTTAAGTTTTTCAACATCCAACTTACTAAAATTTTCTTTGCTGAAGATTGCAACCTTATCATCCGGAAGTACTGCGAGCAGAATGTTGGGATCTGTGGGTTTAAAATAGAATTTAGCAAGTCCTTCTTTTGAATATCTAATTACAACACGTTCATTAGCTCCGGTAACAAGAAAATAAGTCATTTCAGAACCGCCCAGATTAGATCCCATTTCAACCAACGCTTCTATTCCAATTGCTGTTGAATCGTGATAGATCCTATCATAATTATAAATGCCAAAGTTTTTCATTTGAAATTGTCTGAGTACAGTGTTTTCAGATTGTTTTCTTTTCTCTTCTTTTGCTTCTTTTTCATTTACAAGCCTCAGATATTTTTCGTATGATTCTTTGTCTTTTTGAGATAATAGAACATACGATTCGAAGAAGTCGCCTTTTTCTTCGTAAACATTTAATTTGTAAACGTTAGCAGGAACTTGTTCGTTACCAAAATTTCTAAGCACTACGTCTCTTTTGTGCGAAAGCCAGATTTCAATTGAATCATTGTTTAATTCTGTCACGAAGCCCATTCCAAGGTCATAAAGTAAATCGCCAGACCAATTGACCACATGCAAGCATCTACGACTTC
>JACMLS010000781.1 GCA_014379485.1 Bacteroidia bacterium
AATAAAATTTTATTTTTATTCGCCGAAAAATTATTATTAGGTATTCGCTACACGACCAGAACTGTCGGGCGTTTTAGTGAAGAAATAACCAATAGGTAATCGCTACGCGACCATTGGTAATACTAATGATAGAATGTGATTTAGGTTTTTATTTTTAGGGAAATCTTATTATCAAAAAACTTCATCCGTAAAATAGATTATAAATAATTTACGGAATAACCTTAGTCGCGATTCAATCGTCTATCGGCACAAATTGACTTAATGAACTGGTCGCGTAGCGATTACCTCTTGGTACAAACAAATCCAATTAAACCTCTGAACTGGCCGCGTAGCGGATACCTGAATGGCCTACCCCAACTCCAACTCAACATTACTCATCCGTTTCAACTCATCCAAAAACTCTGTATCTAAACTAACTTTAATAGATTTAGAAAACATATTTAAAGAAACATTTTCTTTCTTGTCTTCTATTACAACCTGCAAATTGCATTTACCGTTTGAATATGTTTTTACAAGTGCATCCACTTTATTAAGAAGTTCTTCGTTTAAATTATCAACTTCTATTTTAAGTTTTACGGATTTAAAAGTTTTTTCTTTTAGCTCTGAAAGCAATTGAATGCTGACTATTTTGAACTCGAAATTATCGGGCTGGCCGTAGCGGTTTTGAACTCTTCCTTTTATGAGAAGCGAAAAATCTTCGCCCATGTAATTTCTGAATTTTACGTAATCGTCGCCGAACAAAAAGAATTCGTAGGCGCCGTGGTAATCTTCCATTGCAAAAAGTCCGAATGGTTTGCCGGCTTTTGATGTTCTGTGTTGGACAGTTGTTACTACGCCAGCAAGTGTAAGATCTTTTCCGTTATGCGAAGTTAAATTTGCTTTTAATTCTGCAAGGCTGAAAGGTTTGATGTGATCCATTTCCAAACGCCATGTATCGAGCGGATGACCGCTGATGTATACACCCACAACTTCTTTCTCTCGTTTCAACTGATCGAGCACGCCAAAAGGTTCTACGTTTGGCAAAGTGGGTTCTGCAATTTCAATTTCTTCTTCAGCTTCGCCAAACAAAGAACCCTGACTGGAATCAGAACCAGTTTGAGAACTGCTGCCGAATTTTGCAATTTTTTCTGTGAGCGTATTTCCGTCAGCGCCCGGAGTAAAAAACATGGCGCGGTTCACTCCTTCAAAACTATCAAAGGCGCCGGCACTTGCAAGGCCTTCCAACACACGTTTATTCAGCGCTTTTAAATCTGTTCGTTTTGCCAGATCAAACACAGATTTATAAAAACCGTTTTCAGATCTTTCTTTCACAATATTATCTACTGCTTTTTCTCCCACACCTTTTATGGCGGCCATTCCAAAACGAACCTGCCCGTTTTTGTTTACAGAAAATGTTGCAATAGATTCGTTGATATCAGGCCCTAAAACTTTTAATCCCATTCTGCGACATTCATCCATGAAAAAAGAAATTTTAGTAATGTCGTTCATGTTATGCGTTAACACAGATGCCATGTACTCTGCAGGATAATTTGCTTTTAAATATGCTGTTTGAAATGCAAGATATGCGTAACAAGTTGAGTGAGATTTATTGAATGCGTATTGCGCAAATGCTTCCCAATCGATCCATATTTTTTCAAGTTTTTCCATCGGGAGCTTATTTTTTGTTCCTCCCTCAATGAACTTGCTCTTCATTTTATCAAGTGTGGCC
>JACMLS010000782.1 GCA_014379485.1 Bacteroidia bacterium
AAAGACGGTTCTCAACCGCAGGATGATGTGTATGATAACCCCGACAACAGTTTTACCTTCGGCAAAGGAAAAGCTTACGGAGGAGAACTTTTTGTAAAGAAAAAATTCGGCAAATTAACGGGGTGGGTTGGCTACACTTTATCGTGGACCAAAAGAAAATTTGCAGAAATAAATTTAGGGCAGGAGTTTTACGCAAAATATGACAGAAGGCACGATGCTTCTGTTGTTGTAACTTATGAGCTTACAAAAAAATGGACCTTCTCTGGCATTTGGGTTTACGGAACCGGCAATTGCGGAACATTGCCAAATGCACTTGCTTATTTTGAAGGAGATATTATGACTATTTACGGAATGAGAAACTCTTACCGTTTTAAACCTTACCACAGAATGGATCTTTCTGCAACCTATACGCCTGGCAGGAAGCGACAAATGCAAAAAAGAAAAGAGCGGCTTGTAAAGCGGTACACGCGCAAAGGAAAAGATATTTCTACTATTTCTCTTCCTAAAAAATGGTGCAAGCATTACCAGAGCAGCTGGAGTTTCAGCGTATTTAATGCTTACAACAGAATGAATCCTTATTTTATTTATTTTGATACATCAGGAGATCTTTTACAGGGAACATTTAAAATATCTGCCAAGCAGGTTTCTTTGTTTCCGGTTTTGCCTTCTGCAACCTGGAATTTTAAATTTTAATTTTATCAGAAATGAAAAAAGTATTTTATTTTTTAATATTTGCTGTTGCTGCTTTTACATCGTGCACAAAAGACATAGATGTAAACGTGCCTGACTACACACAAAAACTTGTGGTAGAAGGCGGAATTGAACCTGGCTCAAATCCTTACGTTTACCTGAGCTGGACGCTGCCTTATTTCGGAAACAATGATTACTCAGATTTTCAGCAATACATGGTAAAGGGCGCTGTGGTTACTGTAAGCGATGGCTTTACTACCGACACATTAAAAGAAGTTATTCCAGGCCAGGGATTGTATTACCTGGGATTAAATATGCAGGGTGTAACCGGAAGAACTTACGACCTGAACATTTTAATAAACGGAAAAACGTACACTTCTTCTACCACTATAAATCTACCGGTGCCTTTAGATAGTTTGTGGTTTAAGCCGGAAAAAGACAGTTTGGGGTTTGTGTGGACACATTTTAAAGAGCCTGCGGGTTTAGGACATAGATACAGATGGTATGCAAAAAGAATTGGAAAAGACGATAGTTTTTACGCACCATTCAGCAGCGTGTTTGACGATAAGTTTATTGACGGTAAAGAATTTGATTTTGCCTACGATCGCGGAATGAAACCTAACTCAGAGGAAGAAGATGATAAGAATGTTGAAAAAGGATATTTTAAAGTGGGAGATACAGTAGTAGTAAAATACTGTACCATCGGAGACAAAGAGTTCAGATATTTAAGGTCTTATTATTTAAACCAGATGAGCAACGGAAATCCTTTTGCAGCACCCAGTACACTCGAGTCAAACATAAGCGGCGATGCAATTGGCCTGTGGTGCGGTTACGGAGTTTTTACCAAAGGTGTACGTTTAAAAATGCCGTAAAACAAAAAAAGTTTTCTGTTTTACTTTTTGCTTGCCTAAATTGCCTTAAACGAAACCTAATAATTTAATAAAAATTATTCAATAATAAATGAGGTTTCTCATCTCAAATTATAAGGCAAAGACTTTAGTATATTAAAAGAAATTCACACCTTTATACTTTACAATTTTCTATTTTATCTGAAAGTATTAAAAGAGAAGTTGCGTTAATCACAAAAATTTTACAAAATAATTTTATATGAGCGAGTCAACAGAAATTCTTAAATGCCTTATTGTAGGTTCTGGCCCTGCGGGATACACTGCTGCTATATATGCAGCACGTGCAAATTTAAAACCGGTAATGGTTACAGGCGAGCAACCGGGCGGACAATTAATGATCACAACAGACGTAGAAAATTATCCGGGTTACCCAAAAGGAATTCATGGCCCAAAAATGATGGAAGATTTTAAAGAGCAGGCAGAAAGATTTGGTACAAACATCATATTAGGAAAAGCCACAAAAGTTGATTTTACAGGCCCCGTTCATAAAGTATGGGTTGATGATAAAACACTTATACAGGCCCACACAATAATCCTTGCAACAGGCGCAGAAGCAAAATATTTAGGCATTCCTTCAGAAACCAGGTTAAGACCTTTGGGTGGAGTTAGTGCCTGTGCTGTTTGCGATGGTTTCTTTTACAAAGGCAAAGAAGTGGCCCTTGTAGGCGCCGGAGATACTGCCTGCGAAGAAGCTGTTTACCTGAGCAATCTTTGTTCTAACGTACACATGATTGTGAGAAGCGATAAAATGCGCGCCTCCAAGATCATGCAGGAGCGGGTTTTTAAGCAAAAAAACATACACGTTTACTGGAATACTGA
>JACMLS010000783.1 GCA_014379485.1 Bacteroidia bacterium
AAAATTAATTGTTGAAAGTGATGTTTACATTGGTGTGAATTGTACAATAATGCCAAACATTACAATTGGCGAAGGCGCAGTTATAGGCGGTGGTAGTTTTGTAAATAAAGATATTGAACCCTGGAGCATTAACGTGGGCAGCCCCGCAAAAAAAATTGGCGTACGTCCAAAATTGAAAGAGCACATACAGAATTGGAAGCCTTCGCTTTAAAAACAACAGATCAGTTTTAAAAACAAATAAAATGAGTTGGGTAAAAAAAGGATTGATATTTAAACCTGAAAAACAGTTCGGCTGGATAAATTCTCATGCGCAGCTTCCTATTGTAAAACATTTGCATGACAATGTTTTCAGGATCTATTTTTCCGGCCGCGATAGTGAGAACAGATCGCTGGTAGGATATATGGAAGTGGATCTCACTGACCCGCAAAAAATCCTGTTCATTACAAAAGAACCTGTGTTAAACCTGGGCGCTCTTGGCGCTTTTGATGATAACGGCGTTTCTCCGTTGTGGATAACTGAACACAATGAATTGACTTACCTGTATTATTTAGGATGGAATATGGGGACAACTGTATTGGCCAGCGAACTTACAGGTCTTGCTTCAAGTAAAGACGGCGGAAAAACTTTTACAAGAGTTTCGCGTGCACCTATACTTGAAAGAACAGACAGGGAACCATTTTCAATAATTGTTGCTACCTGTGTTTTAAAAGAAAACAACAAATGGAGAATGTGGTATGATTCTGCTGACGAGTGGCTGGCAAGAGACAACTCCCGTTACAACATAAAATACGCCGAATCTGATGATGGAATTCATTGGGAAAGAAATGGTATAGTATGTATTCCTGCGCATCACGATAAAGGAGAAACATGTATATCCAGGGCATGTGTTTTAAAAGAAAACCGTATTTATAAAATGTGGTATTGCATTGCAACCACTGCGGGTGGTTACAAAAGCATTGGTTATGCCGAGTCTGCAGACGGAATAAAATGGGAAAGAATGGATGATAAGGCCGGCATGCAATTATCAGGATCCGGCTGGGATTCTGAAATGGTTTGTTATCCGCACGTTTTTAATCACAACGGACATAAATACATGCTGTACAATGGTAACGGATACGGGCGCACAGGTTTTGGTTACGCCATGTGGGAAGAAAATTAAAACATGCCAGGAAGAAACAAATGAAATACGAATTTTTGAGGGTTAAAGATATTGAGCAATGCTTTTCAGATTATGAGAACAAGCTGTTTCTTACATTTGATATTGACTGGGCATCAGACGATGTACTGAGCCATACAATTGATCTGCTTGAAAAACACAATGTTTGCGCAACTTTTTTTGTTACGCATGAAACTCCTCTTCTTGCCAGGTTAAGAAGCAATTCCGCATTTGAGCTCGGTATTCATCCTAATTTTAATTTCCTGCTGAATGGAGATTTTCGCTATGGTAAAAATCCCGCCGAGGTAATAGATTATTATTTAAAAATGGTTCCCGATGCAGTTTCTGTGCGTAGCCATTCTGTTACTTATAATTCGCAGATCCTTGATACCTTGTATAACAGAAAACTTAAATATGATCTGAATATTTATTTGCCCAGAAGATCGGGTATAATTTCAAAGCCCGTTTTATTTCCGGGTTACGGAATGACCAGGCTTCCTTATTTTTGGGAAGATGACGATCATTTTTTGTACGATGAAGATCCTGATGCATCTCTTTACCTTGAGCATGCAGGGTTAAAAATATTTGATTTTCATCCCATTCATGTTTTTTTAAATTCTGAAAACCATGCGCGGTATGATAAGGCAAGAAACGATCTGCAAAATTTTGCAAAACTAAAGGAGCATGTAAATAAAGAACCGCATGGAATCAATGGTTTTATTAACGGACTCATCAAAACCGCATTGAAGTAAAAACAGGAGTATGGAATCATCAAGAGATAAAATCCTTTTTACGAAGAGAAATTTACAGTTTGTAAATAAAGTGATAGAAACGCTTTCTCTTTCTCTCAAAAATCTTACAGTAATAACCGAATGTGCAAGTGGCCCTTTCGCATATACACCAGTGGCGGCCCTGCTTGCCGGTGCAAATGTTATTTCGTTAGGAAGAGATACCCGCTACGGAAAATACGAAGAGAATAAAAAAAATCTTGAAGAAATTATTTCATTGGCAGATCCGGCGCTTCTCAGTAAAATACAATTTACTGATGTTAAAGAGAGCATTCGCTTTAATGAAATTGATATTTTTACCAATTCGGGTTTAATACGCCCTATTACAAAAGAGATAATAGATACGTTAAAACCAACCTGCGTTATTCCGCTTATGTGGGAAACCTGGGAGTTCCGTGAAAGTGATCTTGATATAATTGCCTGCCAGCAAAATAATATTCCGGTTATTGGCACCAACGAATATTTTCCTCCCACAGATATGACTTTAACCATAGGTCTGTTCGGTGTAAAGATCTTGTTTGATATGAAAATTCCTGTAGCCAATTGCAGGGTTGTTTTAATTGGCGGCAAAATTCCTGCAAATCAAATTGCACAGTTGTATGAAAAGATGGGAATTGATTTTACATGGTTCTCTCCTTCCGGAAAAGAACGGGAAAAAAACTGTTATCCTTATTCGCAATTAAAAAAAATAAAAGAGCTTAAACACATTGATGCTTTTGTATGTGCAGAACATACAGATCCTTTTTTAATTGCCGGCAAAAACGGCGGCATTACCTTCGAAGAAATTTATGAAGCACATCCTCTTGCCTGGTGGGGCCACATTGTTGGAAACGTAGATGCAGAGGATTTAAAAAATTCAGGTTTATCTTATTATCCGGAAATCATAATGCCTTTTGGACATCAGACATACGGTACAGAAAATTTAGGTTTTGCACCCGTAATACAATTAAACATGTGTGGATTAAAAGTAGGAGAAATTGCTGCGAAAGAAAGGCTTAAAGGAAGTTCTATTGAAGTAACAATTAAAAAAACTTTAGAGTATGGAATTGGACAGGATTTTGAAGGAGGATTCCTTCAGTTCAAACCCAAAAAGAGCTGAATTATTAAAAGGTCTTTTTGATCTTCAGCATAGCCTCAGAGAACTTACGCTGCGCGATTTTAAGAGAGTAAATCCTTTGCAGGAAGATCTTACAGACTGGAAAGAGAGAGGCGAGTTTCTTTTTGGAAAAGGAAAAAATATAACAGTGTATAATTCTGCAACAGTTGCCGGCGATGTTAAAGTAGGAGAGAATACCTGGATAGGTCCTTACGTTGAGCTGGATGGTTCAGGCGGATTGGAGATTGGAGATTTTTGTTCCATTTCATTGGGAGTAAATATTACAACACACGATACAGTAAAGTGGGCTTTATCAGGCGGAAAAATGTCCTATGAGCGTGCCCCGGTTAAAATCGGAAATTATTGTTTTATAGGCACACAGGCATTTATTGCAAAAGGAATTACTATTGGTGATCATGTGCTGGTTGGAGCGGGTGCTGTTGTTACAAAAGACCTTCCTGATTTTTCTATTGCTGCAGGAGTACCCGCAAAAATAATCGGAAAAGTTATTTTAGAAAACAATACTGTAACATTGGAGTATTTTTAGAAATAAAAAAACAACATTCAAATAAAAATTTTAGCATGGCTCCTGATTTTGATTTTTCGTTAAGTACTTTAAAAACTTCTTTTGAGAAGATCCTTGCACAGAATTATAAGGTAATTACCTGTGAGCAGTACGTTTCTTTTAAACAAAATAAAACTGAAGAAAAGATACTGGTGAACAGGGTAGATGTTGACTGGTCCTGCAAAAAAGCAAAGATCTTTGCAGAATTATATAACCAGCTTGGTATTAAAGGAACTTTTTTTATCCGCCTGCATGGTGATGAGTATAATCCTTTCTCGTTTGAAAATTACCGCTGTTTAAAATTTATTAAAGACAGCGGACACGAGGTCGGTTATCATTCAGAGATTATTGACCAGGGGCATATATGGGACGAGTCTGCAAAAGATTGTCTTGTGAGAGATATTAAGGCAATAAATAATATGCTGGATATAACTATTAAAGGAGTAGCAAGCCACGGAGGACTTACCGGCTTAAACAATCTTGATTTCTGGAAAACAAATAAACCTGCCGAGTTTGGCCTGCTGTATGAAGGGTATGACAAAGAACCTGCATTTAATTTGTTTTTTGAATCCTTATACGTTTCCGATTCAAATTGCAGGTGGAAGTGTTACAGGAATGGTGTGCTGCAGAAAGACGATCAGCGCACATTGCGCGAGCATTGCGAAGCAAACGAGCCCGTTGTTTATTCTACATTGCACCCTGAAACATATTTTCATAGACACATTTACGAATAATATTTAATCTGTAATAATGTATATTGACAAAGAAGAATTTGAAGCACGCAGCACTGGCAAACACGGCTACGACCTGTCTGCGTATGATTTTTTGACAAATCTCAATCTTCAGCTCGAAGGCCTGGAAAAAAAATTACAGGATAAAGATGTTACTGAAGAGTACTCGAACATTTTTATTTTGGGATTGCCGCGCTCAGGCACAACATTGATATCACAGCTTATTTTTAATCACCTGGATCTTGCCTGCGTTAATAACCTGGTTGCACGTTTTTGGGACGCACCTCTTACCGGAACATACCTTTCTAAAATTGTTTTGAACGATACAAAATCGTTTACCTATTCGTCTAAATACGCCGCAACAGATTCAATTGTATCGCCGCATGAATTTGCTTATTTCTGGAGAAAACATTTTTTGAGTTCAGATGTAACAACATCCTATCCGCCTGAACGCGACGCGCTGATTGATTGGAAAAATGTTCAGAATATTATTCTCAACATGAATCGTATAATGCAAAAAGGCTTTGTTTTTAAAACGCTTGAAATAACAGGTTTTTACATTGATCGTTTTATGAAGTTGTTTCCAAAGTCAATATTCGTTTATATAAAAAGAGACAACGAAGACGTTGCTGTTTCAATTGCAAAAGCCAGGCTCGATCATTACAATACGCTTGACAGGTGGTGGGCAACTTATCCTTTAGAATATAATTTGCTGGCCGATAAAAATTATGCAGATCAGATAGCGGGCCAGATCTTTTACCTGAAGAAAATGTTTGATGCTGCAGTAGAAAGACACTGGCATACCAACCGCATTATTATTGTTGAGTATAAAGATATGTGTGCCGATCCAAATAAACTGCTTGGCACAATTAGCGGCCGGGTAAAAGAATTATTTAAAATTGAATTGCAGAGGGTGGGCGAGGCACCTTTACTGGAATTTTCAAAACCAGCAATAGCTGATGAAATAAGAACTTCTTTAAACAGGTCTTTATCCGAATATTTTTAAAATGGAAGAACAGTATACAAATTCTGGCGCAATTCATTCAGCAAATTTTTTGCCATGGCTGGGCACATTTGATAAAATGAACCGCGTAGAAAAATTTATATTTTTTGATGTGGCCCAATACACTCGTGGAAAAAGCTGGGGCTCAAGAGTAAAAATACTATTGAATGGAACAGAGCATTGGCTTACCATGCCAATAAAAAAGAGCGGAACCGGTTTTCAAAAAGAGTTTGAAGTAGAAATGCTTGAACCCGCTTATAATTGGAAAAAAATATTGTCAACAATCACCCAGGCCTATAAAAAAGCAAATCATTATCCGGAAACAATAGAGTTTTTAGAAAGTTTTGACATTGCTTCTTATAATGACAGGTTGATTGATTTTTCTGCAGATTTTTGTATGAAAACCATGAGAAAATTAGGAAACCAGCAAGTGCAATTTGTAAGAGCGAAAGAGAATGCACAACTTCTGGCGAGCACTAATTTAAAAACAGAACTGATAGTAGAAGTTTGTTTGGCCTATGGAATTAAAAATTATTTGTCAGGAGAAGGCTGTCTTGATTTTCTTGATCCGGTTCAGTTTACAGAAAACAACAATATCGCTATTGCATTCCAGGGATTTAAGCACCCCGTTTATCAGCAGGTAAATTCAAAAGAATTTGTCCCTGGCTTGTCCATAGTAGATGCTTTAATGAATTGTGGTTTTGCAGGAGTCGGCGAAATGCTGAACGTAAAAAAACTCAATTCCGGTCTCAATGATTGATGGAGTTTTTTTGCTTAAGCGTAAAAATTTTCTTTTAAAAAGAATGAAAATGTTTCAAAACCAGGTAAAGTGTTAATGGGTTTTTTTAATTCAGATTTATTGATTGAATACCTGGGTCTTTTTTTTGTAAGCATCTTAATATTTTATTTTTCCCGTTACATAGCAATACGTCTCCACAATAATATATTCAGGCAGGGTTTTTTTGGCGATTCATCCGTTCATTTTGCATTGGTAGAACAGTTCAAAAATAAATTTTTCTCAAAAAAAATAGAAAAATATGTAATTCCAAATCCAATGTGGTATCCTGTGCTGTTTCATAAATTCTGTACCCTTTTCAGCCTGTCACTTGTCAGGAGAAAACCTTTTTTTCCTAATCATATTTTATTTGTTCTGCTCTCCGCTTTGTTTATTGTGTATACTCACTACATTGGTAAAACCATTTTTCTTTTGCAGGACTACAAATTTACAACAGGAGTTATTGTATTTTATCTTTTTACTGTATCTAATTTTTTATTTGAAGAAGCAGAAATTGCCTACCTCAAATTATCAGAGAGAATGCTTGCAAGAATGCTTGCTGCTTTTTATTATCTTACTATGT
This sequence comes from Bacteroidia bacterium, assembly GCA_014379485.1. Classification (GTDB taxonomy): domain Bacteria; phylum Bacteroidota; class Bacteroidia; order B-17B0; family Aurantibacillaceae; genus AM-1111. The sequence continues at coordinate 6,699 of JACMLS010000783.1, forward strand.
TCATTTACATAAGATACAATAATGATTTAAGTTTTTACCTGGCTATAGCCTCTTGTGGCCTCTTGTTCACCGCTTCTTTTTTTGGGAGACAACTGATTCTTGTTTCTGCGATTTTTTTGTCAATATTCCTTTTTGATTTCAGGCCCTTGCTTATCATGGGACTTGGTTTTGCTTTTGCGGTCCTTACGGGCGGCCCCTACTTTGTAAAAAGCTTTATTACCAACATAAAAAGTTGGGGCATGTATTTTACACATTACAATGCAGATAAGTGGGATAAGAAAAGACGTTTTTTTTACCGCTTTGTTTCATTAAAAAACAGGGGCCTTTACATTTTCTTAAGCGACCTGCTTTCTAAAGAACCAACGCGCACGCTGTTTCGTATGGCAGAGCTGGCCGGTGTTATTGTGCTTTCAGTTTATTTTTGGGATTATAAAATTTTCAGTTTCATCCTGGTAGGTCTGCTTGTTTATTTTATTACAACCACAAAATTGCTGGATGTGTTTGGCGAAGGTTACCGGTACCTGGAATATGCGTTTTATTTTCTTTCCCCGTTTTTATTAGGCGCGTTCCTTTATAAGACCAGCAATCAGGTATTTGTTTTGTTGCTCATACAATACGTTACCATTCAGTCATTCATTATATTTTTTCTCAATTACAGGAGGTTTAAGAAAAGAAAAGTATTTACAACAGATACCTTAAGTAATTTTTTAAATCAATTAAAGCTGCCTGATAATTGTGTTGTTTTTCCGGGCAATATGCGCCTGGGTGCTGATATTTCTGCAAGAGGAAAATATAATTCCTTTTGGTGGCAGCCTGGTGGCATTGCAGATCCGGTTCTTTATAAAGAGTATATTGAAGAGTACCCTTTTTTAAGATCTGATTTTAAAGACCTGTTTAAAAAACATAACGTAACTTTTGCGCTTCTTGATAAGAATGACAAAAAGATCAGCTATAATTTTTCAGAATATCCTGTTATTCTTGAAAATGATCAGTACATCGCCTTTAAAATTAATTGAGTTCCGGTGCTTTCTTCAATAAATAACATATTCGGTAATTCAAAAAAGAAAAAAACCGATGCCATTCAATCAGCTGTTGTTGCCTACTCAATACGGAACGGAAAGCTGACGGTTCTGAATGAAGTGCCGGAGCAATCAGTAAAAAATGTGCAGGCAGAAACCAACGGGCTTGTTTTAACACAGGGATTTCATAAGATAGGCGGATCTTTTTTTTACTTTGAAGAACCTGGTCTTTATTTTTTTTCTTTTCCTTTTCAAAAGAACAGTCTGCGCATCGTTGTCGGAAAGGATGCAATTGAAAATGCATTGCTCATCAGCAATACTATTATACGAGGCAATAAAGACGATGAGCAATCTTTAAAACACCTGAAAAAAGAAGTATTGGACAGGTTCCTTGTTTTAACCTGTACCTATGCCTGCATTTTTGTTCAGCATATTTTAAATGAGACCGGAATTAAATCGCGCCTTGTCATGACGCTTACGGCAGAAGAAGAAAATCAATATAACGATGGCCACACATTGCTGGAGGTTTATGATACTGCAATTAAAAAGTATGTATTGGTTGATATTGATAAAAAATGTGTTTTTGAATCGGACAACGGAGAAAAAATGGACCTGCTTTCTTTTACCGGCGCAATAAAAAATGAAGCGAAGATCAGGATAGTTTCTGCTGCTGGTTTTCCGAAATTGGATTGGGCCGGATTTTGTGCGGTTGATTCCGGGTTTAATTTTCAGTTCATTGAGCAAATGTTTTGTTATGATGAACAGCAGCAGTTAAACCTCTACAAGCGAATTTGCAATCTTCCGGTAATAATGGCCGATAACAAGTATTTCTCTGTAAGCTCAGCCACCGAAGTAAAGAACAGCTGGAAGAATAAGCTGAACTTTTTGCCTGTAGAAGAATTCAGGCAAAAATTTTATCCTTTATAGGAAAAGAAATTTCATCCGAAATAAGAGATACTTTTATGAGTACAGAAGACAAAAAAATAATTTTAATTACAGGCGGTTCCGGTTCAATAGGTTTATCCCTTATAAAAGAATTGGAAAAGAAGCATATTATCTACAATGTTTCGCGACACCCTGTAGAATCAGAACATGTAAAAAATATTAGCCTCGATCTTTCTTCTGATTTTGACACTGCTCTTTTTCCGCAAAATGCAGAAGTAGTTATTCACCTGGCGCAATCAGAAAATTTCAGGAATTTTCCTGAAAAAGCAATCGATATTTTTAATACAAACACAGTAAGTACTGCAAAACTGGCCGATTTTGCCGTGAAAACCAAAGTCAAAAAATTTATTTACGCTTCGTCAGGCGGAATTTACGGAAGCCACGATAAAATAAATTACGAAAACGATGTGCTGCCGGTAAGTGATCTTGGATTTTATTTAAGCAGCAAACTTTGCAGTGAGATAATTCTTGATTCGTACAAAAATTTGATGGATACGCAGGTGCTCCGTTTTTTCTTTGTGTATGGTCCTTACCAGACAAAATCCATGCTCATTCCAAGGTTGATAGAAAAAATTAAAAATGGCCAGCCCATTCA
>JACMLS010000784.1 GCA_014379485.1 Bacteroidia bacterium
AAAAGGACCAAATACATACCATTTTTCATCATACTCGGCACTTGCATCAAATATTTTTGTTGCCAGCGAAATACCGGTTTTGTAATTGCCGGTAGGTGTATTTGTTTTTGCTTCTTTGGCAGAATGAGCGCCCGCGCCGCCGTATATAGTGAATTTTGTTTTGGAATTAAATCCGCCCCTGTTCTCATCAATTTTTCCGCCCACTTCCGGATCAAAGACTTTTATAAAAACCTGCTCTTTGCAGTTTTCAGGCACTACAAAAAAGAAGATCTGCACAAAATCATCGTCGCCAAAACCGGCAAGGGCGCTTTTGCTGAATGTTTGCAGGTAAGGAATTTTTTCATCTTCAGAAGGAACGGGTTGTGAAAAGAGTTTTGCTGAGAAAGAAAAAAACAAGAGAAAACAGATACAATATGCAAAAGCTTTTTTCACTACTTTATTTTTATATGGCAGAAATTCAAGAGGGGTTTTGTCTATTGATTTGCCATAACCCGAAAGTAAGAATTCGTTTTGGAATGCACAATGGAAATTTGAACAGAAAATTAGTGTCAGTTTTTTCCGGCAAGAATAAGGGGTTGCATTTTTGCATCCATCTCAATCATGGCAGCAAGCGCCACCTGCGAGTAACTTTGCGATGCGGTTTTAAATCCTTTGGCTGTGGTATGCCATAACGTGCGGATCATATCCATTCCACCCTCAGATCTTCCGGTGGCCTGTATGGCAGCACGTACATTGCCAATGCCGGCGTGGTAGGAGTGCAGCACAAGTAATCTGAACCAAAGATCTTTTTCGTTATAAGTAATTCCTAAAGTATCTAGCATTTGTTTTGTTTTAGGAATACAGATATTTTTCATGAGCATACTTGCACCGTAAGCAGAACGCTCAAGACTTGCGCGCTCATCTACTTTACGGTTTACTTTTAACCCGTACATTTTTGCAACGGGTTTCATAAGCTGAAAAGGGCCATAAGCACCCACGTTAGATTTTTGAAGCTTGTTTGGGCTTTCTATTAATAAAATTGCCTGCGCGTACCAGGGGTCTACATTATTTTCCTGAAAAACCTCAATGCCTGTGTGCAGGTTTACGTATGCTTTTGAAAAATCATAGAAAAAACTCTTTCCTTCTGTAAAAAGGATCTTTGAATCTTCTGTAAGCCCATAAGTTGTTTTAATAGAATCGCGGAAAGCAATTTTATATTCGTCAGTTGCCCCGTTCCATTGCTTGCACGAATATTTTTCTATGATGGTTCTTGAGTTAAAAATGTTCAGATAACCAGAATCTTTTGAGAGGGCCATTACTTTTCTCCAGAAAATTATTTGTGCCAGCGTATCGCAACCGTTGTTGTAAAGTTGTTTGTCATAAACATAACTTTTCTTTTCCTTACTGAGCGGATCGTTTAACTGCACCACATCTTCGTTCTTTTTTTTACGCCCTTTTTTTCTTGACTCTCCGGCATAGGAAGTAAGGACACAAAGCGAAATAAGTATGGCGAGAAATTGCTTCATTTTATTTTGTACAAGATAGAAAGCTTTATGAATAAACCGTGAATATAAGGTATACGAATTATTAACAGCAAGGTTTTCATAAAGAATGCAAAAAAACCGGGGAAGCACAGGGATAAACTCTTTGGTGGAATGGTGGA
>JACMLS010000785.1 GCA_014379485.1 Bacteroidia bacterium
ACCTTTTGTACAATGAATCGTTTTCTATTTCTCCGTTCTCAGAAACTGTAACGCCAAAACCTGTACTATAAGAATATTCAACCTTAGACTCAACACAATCGCAAATTTTATTTTCTGCTGGTTTTACACTAGCAGCAGTTGAAGTAAGTACTGCGGCTTTCTTTTCTGGCAAAACTGTTGTGTCAGGAATTTTTTCTTTTTCAATTTTCTCTCTCACACTTCCACAGGAAACAAGTAGTAAAATGCAAAATAAAAATGCGCAAGACAAAAAATTCTGCCCGCAATTTTTTTTCATGGAAAAAAGGTTAAAATAAAATTCAGAAGAATAAAGATAGAAATTCGGAATGAATATAAAAATCTCTACCGTAATGTAGTATAAGAGTATTTCCCCAAAACCAATGTATAATCTGTGTTTCCGTTTGCCGGATCTGTTTCTTTAATTCCCTCAGCTTTTTTAACACCTATTTTTTTCAAACCCCTTAAACAGGAAACAGCAACATCTAAAAATTTATGTTTCAGTGTTTTTTTACCTGCAACCGGAATTGTTTCTTCTGGTCCCCAGGTTCCATGAAGTTCTTTCTTAAACAAACTATCTGCAGTGTTTTTTACAATAGCGTTATTGGGAAAGCTGTCTGTTTTAATAAACTTGTTCTTCGCAATCTTTTCAAGACTGTCTTGTTGTTGCTGCAGATAAATTTCTGTTTTTTTCTTTTGAATTTCTCTTGCTATTGCAGCGTCTGCTGAATCTTTTTCTAAGCGGATCTTTTGTAATTTTTCCTGTTGCTTTCTTAATTTCTCACTTGCATTGACAAATAAATTATTCTTTTGGATTGAATTATTTGTTGTGTGATGAGAACTTTTGTTGTCGTTTTCTTTTTTCCGGATGGAATCAGGGTTAATAGATGCAGTTAGAAAACTCGCAAAATCTGATCTCTCTGCTTGTTTAAAAGCAAGTGCAGTAAGATTTTCTGTTTGATTGCTGGAAAAATAAATCCAGCCAGAGCCAAGTATAATTGCAAGTACCGCAGCCGCCCGCAAATAAACGTTTTTCCATAACGGAACAATTATTGGTCTGCGTTTTAATTTTTCTTTCGTAGGATAAACAACAGAAAGATCAGGGCTCACTTTACTTTTTTGCCACAGCGCTAATTCTTTTTCGAGCACAGCATTTCCTGCAATTATTTTTTTGACTTCAGTTCTTTCTTTTTCATTCTGGTTCCCTTCTGTAAAATCAAAAAGTGTTTCATCGCTCAGCGTAACTTTCTTTTTCAATTCATCTTTACCCGAAAAAAAAATTTCGTCGGTGTCGTTCAACCCAATGTTCTCAAACTCTTCAAACTCTTTTCTGTAAATGGGATGTGCGTTTAAAAAACCCATCAGCTCTTCGCGTTCAGGCGCAGAAAGTGTACCCTCAAAATAATCGAGAATGTAAGCCTGGTAGTTATGTTGGTTTATTTTCAAAATTTGTTTTCCTTATGTATTTATTTCGTGGTTTACGTAGTGTAGAGTCGGAAAGCTTTCCGACTCTACACTACG
>JACMLS010000786.1 GCA_014379485.1 Bacteroidia bacterium
GACTTGCAGAAACTTGGAAATTTTGACACAAAAACATCGAGCTGGGTGCAAACTCCTGCTGCTATCAGAGAACATGGTGGTGCAATCTTTTGCGATCGCCGTTACAACCATGTTTTCATGTATCACAATGGCGCAGAATCTTATTACGCTGCCAGAGCCTTTCGCGGTTCTTTAAAGGTCTGAAATTAACGTGAATTTTTGGGCTTTAAAGAAGGTTTGGGAATGGCAATGGAAGGTTTAGATGAATTATTGCCTTCGTTAAAAAAATAAATTCTACCTACAAAATTTTTGTTTAAAAAGATCAAGGTGCTTAATTGAGCCTTGGTCTTTTTTATTTATATTTTGTATGCTGAAACGAATTGTTTATTTTTATTTAGAATACTCAGGCAGGAGTTTTTTAAATAAAATATTCCGGGCAGAAAAATAAAAGGAAACAGATTACTAGTGCAAATGAAATCATTCACAGAAACAACTTTATCAAATTATAAAAAGTTAACGCTTGCATTAACTTTCTTTTTATTGGTCTGTACAACTACAAAAGCACAAACTGCACGTTTTACTTTAGCAGGATGGCAAACGAGAGCAAGCGCCCAAAGTAATTTGTTGCCCATGTATGGACAGAAACCCAAAACAGAAAAAGAGTTGCAGGCAAACAAAGAATTTTTACAGAAAATGGGTTTGGGCAAATCACAGAGTTATATTCGATACAGAAGCGATGTGACGGCAGAATCAGGATGGAAGAACTATTACGCAGGCGCTCTTGATACCGCCATGTTCAGATTTAACCAGGCCTGGTTAATAGATTCAACTAACTCCGGACCTTATATTGGATTTTCTACAATATATTCCACTTTAGGCGATTCAGTAACCGCAGGCAAAATGCTTTTGTTTGTACAAAGAAACGATACTTTAAGTAAAAACGGATTTCATGAAATAATAAAACAAAATAGAAGCCGTTTCAGGAAAATTGAGGAACAGCAGTTCAAGGTTTTAGCAGAATATAAACCAGTCAGCTATTATGCCAGCGGGCAATTATTCATAGAAAGAAAAAAGGCAGGGCGAAATTTTCATTACAAATGGTATTACGAGAACGGTAACCTTTTAAGAGAAGTGTATGGCGGAGAAGATCCGCATGACTGGAAAGGTGAAGTAATCAGTTATCACGATAACGGAAAAATTGCGCACAAAGGCCAATGGAAAAAGTTTTTTTTAAGGACCAGTGTCTGGACCTCATATGACAGGGATGGGAAAATTTCGAAGATCGAATATTGGAGAAAAAAACCTCTGTCTTCAACTTACAACATAAAAAAAACAATTACTTACAAACAGGGCATTCCGCAGAAAAAATGAACTTCTCTTCTTATTTCAGAAGCGTCAATTAAATTAACACAAAATGTCAATTCAATTATTTTTCCGGAATTTATTTAAAAATAAAGAGATTGATAATTCCTTATCAAAGAAAGCAGCGCGTAAACCCCCATTTGAATTTCCGATTGATCTTGTAATTGAAATTTCCTCTTCCGGCACATTCAGAATGGGATCGGAAAATCTTTTAATTAAAAACAATTGCGTTATCACTAAAAAAAGTTCGCGTGAATCTGAACACGAATTTCAATTCAGCCTGACAAAAGACCAATTAAAAAACCTGTTTGACATTCTTAAGCAAAACAAATTCGAAAAAATAAAAATTATTGAGGATGTAAGACTCGATGCTCCTTCCCACTCTATTTCTGTTGAATGGGAAAATTCTTTTATTTACAAAGGAGAATCGCAGGCAAGGTACATACACAAAAAGTGGGATGAGACTTATGAGAATTGCAGGTTTGGACTTATTAAAGCTTTGCGCGAAGCCGTTAAGATTCATTTGAAACCCGTAAAAATTATATTGGCTGACGAATTAAAAACTGACAAGGAGAATTTATTTATTTCAATCGCTGACTCGCTAAATCCTTATTTTTATGAGACAATTCTGCGTGATTATTCTGACGAGGACATAGCTTTTGGTTTGAAAAAACGAGAGCAAACAGATCAGACTTTCTTTATTCCAGGTTACACAGAGTTAATTGCTTACAGAAGTGGAAATTCAGAATGGGAACATGTTGAATTGATTGTGTTATTTCCGGAAAGAGATTATGATTCATTTTTTATTTCCAGGGAAAACAATATACTTCAATACAGACTTGAAACAAAGGAAACTAAAACGGGTTTTATGTATCCCACCAACAAGTAAAACATTTACAACAAAAATCTCCGATGGATAAAACAAAAATTGCTGTAACTATTTTTAATAAAAACGCCAACGGCTACCAGAACAAATTCATGGATGTGAATTTGTATGCAGATACTTTTGACCTGTTTTGCAATAGCATTAAAAACGAAAACGCAGAAATTTTAGAGATAGCCTGCGGACCGGGGAACATTACAAAGTACTTATTAAAA
>JACMLS010000787.1 GCA_014379485.1 Bacteroidia bacterium
AGATGATGGTTATGATGAGATCTCTCTCACTTCAGATTTTAGTTTGTTCTCCCAAAAGGGAGAAGCGAGAATATCTCCGGTTCCATTTGTAAAAGAAAGAATTTTACAACAGGATATTTACGGCGGAGAGACAATTGAAGACGCGGCTAACATCTTTAAAAATATATTGGAAGGAAAAGGAACAAGGCAACAGAATGAAGTAGTGATCACAAATTCGGCTTTCGCATTACAATGTGCAACAGGAAAAGAAATTTCTGAAACAATGATTGAATCGACAGAATCTTTGATGAAAGGGAAGGCCCTTAAGGTTTTTACAAATTTAATTTCCGGATCGATATAAGATATAAGACATGCGGATATAAGACTGGAGTGGAAAAACAAATAACTGAAAAATGAATATATTAGAAAAAATAATTTCGTATAAGAAAAAAGAAGTGGAGAACAGAAAATCTCTTTTTCCGGCAAAATTGCTGGAGCAATCCGTTTATTTTTCTTCGCCTTGTGTTTCGTTAAAAAAATATTTGAAGCGGGAAGATAAATTGGGAATAATTGCGGAGATAAAGCGGAAATCTCCTTCTAAGGGAAACATAAATCCTTACGTAAATATTGAACGAACTTCTATTGGCTATATGATGGCGGGAGCAAGTGCACTATCAATACTTACTGACACAGAATTTTTTGGAGGAAAAAACGAAGATCTTACAACTGCCCGGAAATATAATTATTGCCCGATTCTGAGAAAAGACTTTATCATTGATGAATACCAGATCATAGAGGCCAAAAGTATTGGTGCAGATGCGATCTTACTGCTTGCAAATGTTCTATCTGTTGAAGAGACAAAAAAACTGACAGCCTTTGCACATTCATTTGGCTTAGAGGTTTTACTTGAATTGCATGATGAAAATGAACTCGGACACATTTCTGCAGAAACCGATATTGTAGGAATTAATAACCGCAACCTGAAAGATTTTAAAGTGAATCTGGAACATTCGATAAACATGCTGAACAAACTCCCAAAAGAAAAAATGAAAATTGCAGAAAGCGGGATCTCGGCTGCGCTCGATCTGACAATTCTGCGAGATGCAGGTTTTGATGGGTTTTTGATCGGTGAATTTTTTATGCGTCATAGCCGGCCGGAGGAAAAATGTAAAAGTTTTATTCTGGAGGTAAATGCTCTGAACAAAAAATCAATTACGCAATGAGTATCAAATTAAAAATATGCGGGTTAAAAAATTCCGAAAACATTTCGGGAGTGACGAACCTGCATCCTGATTATATTGGCTTTATTTTTTATAAGGGCTCGTTACGGAATGCAAGCGGAATACTGAATCCGGAATTTTGCGAAACCATTGACCGTTCAATAAAAAAAGTGGGTGTATTTGTAGATGACCTTGAGGACAGGATCATCAATTATATTGCACTTTATCATTTAGACCTTGTTCAGTTACATGGAAACGAAAGTCCTGAGGTTTGTGAACGCATCAGGAAATATGCTCCTGTAATAAAAGCTTTTGGTGTAGATGAAAAATTTGATTTCGAAAAAACCACTGCATACAAAAACTCGTGCGACTACTTTTTGTTCGATACTAAAACAGAAAAGCACGGAGGGAGCGGAAATACTTTTGATCATGAATTATTGAAAAACTACAAAGGAGAAAAAAAATTCTTCTTAA
>JACMLS010000788.1 GCA_014379485.1 Bacteroidia bacterium
CTGCTGAAAAATGAGTGCCGATCCTCTGACTGGTGTTATAGAAATTTCCTTAAATTTAATTTCTCCTCCCTTAAAATCATCATTCAAAAAAATCATCAGTGTAAAACAACTAGCCTCGCTTTTATTCCGCATAAAACATTCATCTTTCTGTTTTTTTACGGGCTGATCTTTTTCTACTTTAAAAAATGAAAATTTTTCATTTAATCCTGTTGCTTTACTGTCTTCAAATTGCTTAGGCACAAACTTACTGAGCTGCATCCAGGTCTCTATGGCAAGTTTTTTATTACTTCCGGCCACCGGATTTTTTTCTGAAACCTTAATAAACTCTTTGCAATTTTTATCCGTCCAGAAATTTTCTATCACCCAGATTGATTTATTGTAATTGATCAGTTTCATGTTTTTTTTCGATTAATTCTAAAGGTAAGCAAACAAATTTCAAAGGAGCTGCATTGGCATTTATAAAAAGCTACTCTTTTACAAACCTTTCAAGCTCTGTCTTCCACAAAAAATACCCTTTTCCGTTTAAATGTAAACCATCCCAGGTAAGAGAATCGTTCATTTGATCGTTTTTACAAAAGGCCGGGTAAAGATCAAGAAATGCAATTTTATTTTCGGTACAAAACTTTTTTATTTGTTCATTACATTTTTTTATTTCCGGATTTTTACTGCTGAAAATTTTTCCGGTTGGAAATAAAGATTGAATATAAATACTGCTTTGAGGAGAGATAGTTTTGATCAGTGACACAGTTTTTGACAGATTGAAAAGGATGGTGTCCGCTGAGCATCCGTTATTAAGATCGTTTATACCTGTTTCTATAAATATTTTTTTTGGATGACCAGCAATAAGGCTCCATGTTCTGTTTAAAATTTCATAGGAAGTATTTCCATCTATTCCCCTGTTTTTTATCCTGAGGTCTCCAAACATTTCGCTAACAGGAAAATCTTCGGTTAAACTGCTCCCTACAAAAACAATATCGCCTGTATCAATTGGCAATTCGCTAAAAAAATTTGCCCTGCTTTGGGGCCAGACTTCACTTCGCAAAACAGCATAGTTTGCAGAGTCGCTACGCAAAGAATCTGCATACATTTTTTGTTTGGCCGAAAGTGATGGCGCACCGCAAATTTTTCTGATCACAAAAGCTGAGAGTAAAAGAAGATTAATGATCACCGACACAACTAAAGCAACACGTAAAAAACTAATGCGTGACCGGTTTTCGTGATCGGTTTTCTTTTCTTCCATAATTATTTAACAAGGCATTTTTTGATCAGCGCATACCATGCATTTTTTGTGTTAAGATCAGATGGATTAAGAAAGTTCAGATCTGAAAGCTGAATGTAATTTCCGGAAGCGATTTTTTTCTTTGTAATAATAATGGGAGTTGTTTTCTTTTCATCGTCACCAATAAGAACCAGTTCGTTCAAATAATTTTTTTCGTAAATATTTTTCAGGTCAACTCCTATTTTATCTGCAATGTTGCGGTTTACCTTTATGCTTTTTGCAAACTTAAAAGTCATTGCAGCAAGCAAAACAGAATCTGCGTTTTCTGCTTTTACA
>JACMLS010000082.1 GCA_014379485.1 Bacteroidia bacterium
ACTGTTGGAGGCATTACGATCATGTAAATATCTAACCAGTGACCAATAAGAATAATGATACCTACAAACGAAAGGAAGAAGAAATTTCTTTTGCTGTCGCGTGACATTAATAAGGCCATTGGGAAAGCGAAGTTGATTGCAAACACGATCCACATTAAAGCTTTGTAATCTTTCCAACGATCTAAGAAATAACGAACTTCTTCCGGAATGTTTGAATACCAATACAACATGAACTGAGAGAAATAAAGATACGTCCACAAGAAAGAAATAGCGAACATCCATTTACCCATGTCGTGAATTGTAGATTCTGTAACAAATTCTAAGTAACCCTGACGACGCAACCAGATAATGATCATTACAATTACTGTACAGGCGCTTACCCACATGCCTGAGAAAATATACCAGCCAAATAATGTAGAGAACCAATGTGGGTCAAGAGCCATTACCCAATCCCACGAAGAAGTAGAAGAAGTAACTCCAAACAATACCATAAAAATTGCACCCTTTTTAAAGTTTACCCAGTGAACTCCGTGCCCCTCTGTCATATCTGCTTCGATAGAACGTTTACGGAAACCACGCTGAAACAAAATCCAAATAACGATGTACAACACTGTTCTGATCCACCAGAAAGGGCCAAAATAACCCATTTTTGCCTGCAAAATCTCATCGCCTGCAACAACTTCAGGATCCATAAAAATGTAAAGGTCATTTACGTGCAACTGGCAGCAAACAAACACAATTAACATTAAAGCAAGACCATAAGGAAGATAGCAGGTAACTGCTTCAATTACTCTTTTAATAGAAGTTGCCCAACCAGCTTCTGCTGCATACTGCAATCCTAAAAAGAAAGTAGCTGCCAGAGAAATTGACATAAAGAAAAAAGAATTCATCAGAAAGTTTGCCCAAAAACGATCGTGATGATAATGGTGGGCTCCGGCAACATCATCGGTAATAAATCCGTAAATCATACCGATAAGGCCAATTCCAATAAAAGCAAAACTGAGCATTTTTGCTTTTGAAGGTATAACCCAATTTAATTTTTCGCTATTCATATTAAAATCGTTTAATATTTTATTTTATACTTATTTTCCTAACGTACCGGCTTTACAACTTTTACTGAGTCGGCAGGAGGAGTTGTTTTTGGTCCCTGCAAAGTCTGAACGTAACAAACTAAATTACAACACTCGTCAACAGAAAGTTGTGCTGCATGAGAACCCATCATTCCTTTTCCGTGGCTGATTGAATAGAAAATTTTTCCTTCGGGAAGATCTTTTATTGTTGGTCCGCTGTAAGAAGGTACATTTCCGCCAGGCATTTTCAAAGCAACTTTTCCTTCTCCTTTACCATCAGCACCGTGGCAATGCACACAAAATTTTCCGAACAACTCTTTTCCTTCGTTTGCATATTTATCGTAAGTAGCAGGAATTGTAACTCCGGCCAAAGGATTTTTATAGGTAGCAGCCTGATCATAATTTACGCTTGGCGGAAGGCCAGGTAAATGATCTTTTGAAATTGTGCCGGCAACGGGCTGGCGCGATGACCAGATGGTATCTCCTGCACGTGTTACCACATAATTATACACTTCAAGGGAAGGAGAGCGGTACATATCTGGCATAAACTCAACGCCGGGACTGTTATCGTCAATTTTTTTTCCGCATGAAAAGAGACCTGCAAGCATTCCTAAACCAAGGGTTCCGAAAAGCAGGGGCTTCATCATATTTTTACGGTTTATTTTCATTTGTATGATCTTCAAAAAAATAATTAATAAATTCCTTTATCCGAAATAGAAACAGTTGCACGGTTATTTATTTCTGATGCTCCGGTGTTTTTTAAAATCTCAGAAGCTGTGTGCATTTGTTCTTCGTCATGCAATTCAAGGTAAACACAAAATTTATCGTCTGTAGATCTTGGGTCAGGGTTTTTTGGTTTTGCGCCTGGCACTAACCAGCAACGCAAAAGATAAGTAAGTGCCATTCCGTGAGCCGCACAAAAAACGGTAGACTCAAAAGTGATTGGAATAAAAGCAGGTACTGCCTGAAAATAATGCCAGTTTGGTTTACCTCCGATATCTGCGGGCCAGTCAGACACCTGCATGTACCACATCATTAATGTGGCAAGTGAGGTTCCGGTAATTCCGTAAATAAACGCACAAATTGCAATGCGGGTTCTTGGAACACCTAATGCAGTATCAAGTCCGTGAACAGCGAATGGAGTAAACACGTCGCGGATGCGAATGCCTGCACCACGAAGTTTTTTCACTCCTTCCAGCAACGGAACTTCGTCGTCGTAGATTCCGTGTACTATTGTTTTAGTTTCTGACATATTTTCTTGAAAAAATTATTCCTGTTTAATTAATGGTGTGCCTGCTCAAGCGCTGCTCTTTTTTTCTGTGCTTCGCCTGATGATTTTAAAATTGTTTTTAACTCTGCCTGTGCAATTACAGGGAAAGTTCTTGAGTACAATAAGAAGAAGGTAAAGAACATTCCAATTGTTCCCACAAAAATTCCAACGTCAACAAAAGTTGGTGAGTAAGTATTCCATGTAGATGGAAGGAAGGTACGGCAAAGCGTAGGTACGATAATTACAAAACGCTCAAACCACATTCCTATATTTACTATGATAGAAAGGATGAATGTTGCTGTTAAGCTGGTACGGATCTTTTTAACCCAGAACACCTGCGGAGAAATAACGTTACAGGTCATCATACTCCAGTACGCCCATTTCATTGGCCCGGTTGCACGGTTAAGGAAAGCGTATTGTTCAAATTCTACACCTGAGTACCATGCAACAAATAATTCTGTAAGGTATGCGATACCTACAATTGATCCGGTTACGATGATAATAATGTTCATGTACTCAATGTGTTTTATTGTAAGGTACATTTCAAGATTATAAGCTCTTCTTACAATTAACATGAGCGTTAATACCATTGCGAAGCCTGAGAATACGGCTCCGGAAACGAAGTAAGGCGGGAAAATTGTTGTGTGCCAACCCGGAAGGATTGAGGTGGCAAAGTCCATTGATACTATTGAGTGAACCGAGAATACAAGTGGTGTTGACAAACCTGCAAGTACTAATGAAACTTCTTCGAAACGTACCCAATGGCGTGCACTACCGCCCCAACCAAAACTTGCAAAGCTGTAAATCTTTTTGTTGAGTGGTTTAATAGCACGGTCACGCACCATTGCAAAGTCAGGAATTAAACCAAGGTACCAGAACACTAACGAAACGGTAAAGTAAGTTGATACCGCAAACACGTCCCACAAAAGTGGTGAGTTAAAGTTAGGCCAAAGTGATCCGAATTGATTTGGTAATGGAAACAACATATAATCTAACCATGGACGACCTGTGTGAAGCATTACGAAAATGGCGGCACACATTACGGCAAAAATTGTCATTGCTTCTGCAGAACGGTTAATAGCCATTCTCCATTTCTGACGGAATAATAAAAGTACTGCAGAAATTAAAGTTCCGGCGTGACCAATACCGATCCACCATACAAAGTTTGTAATGTCCCAGGCCCAGTCTACACCGTTGTTAGAACCCCAGGTACCGATACCGGCGCCGATTGTGTAAGAAAGACAACCAATTCCCCAAAGAAAAGTAAGGGCGGCTATGGTAAATAAAAAATACCATGTTTTGTTTGCCTTACCTTCAATAGGTTTAATGATGTCGTCCGTAATCTGGCGATATGATTTCTCGCCTAAGACTAAGGGTTCCCTGATTTCTGATTCTGCGTGCATATTAATTTTTTCCTGTAATTAGTAGCTAAAAAATAATTTATCTGTTACGATTCTTTCTCAACTTTTTTTTCACTTTCCTTTTCTGCTTTTTTGGAATATCTTTTTTTCCTGTATTCTGCCTCTTCTTTATCAGCAGGAGTAACGTTTTCATTACGCACTTTTACCATGTAAGAAACAGTTGCTTTTACTCCTACTTCTTCAAGCAAAGTATAATTTCTGTCATCATTACGTGCTTTTGAAATTTCTGATTCAGGATCGTTAGCATCTCCAAACGTAATTGCTTTTGTTGGACAGGCTTGCTGACATGCTGTTTTTATCATTCCGTCTTTTAAAGCAACACCTGCTTTTTTCGCAGTGGTTTTACCTGCCTGCAAACGTTGCTGGCACATAGAACATTTTTCCATTACCCCTCTTGAGCGAACAACAACGTCAGGATTCAATACCATTCTTCCGAAATCGTATTGAGATGGGTTTTTATAGAATTTAGGATTGTCGTTGTAATTCCACCAGTTGAAACGGCGCACTTTGAACGGGCAGTTATTTGCGCAATAACGTGTACCGATACAACGGTTATACGTCATTTGGTTAATTCCTTCTGAGCTGTGGTTGGTTGCAAGAACCGGACACACTGTTTCGCAAGGTGCGTGGTTGCAATGCTGACACATAATTGGCTGGAAAGTTACCTTTGGATTATCTGAAGGTGTTTCCATCTGCAGATACATATCAATTGCGCCAAGTTCTGTTTTTTCTGCAATTCCTTTATTCATTTCAGAAGTAAAGTAGCGGTCAATACGCATCCAGTGCATTTCGCGGGTGCGGCTTACTTCTTCTTTACCAACTACTGCTACGTTATTTTCTGTTGTACAGGCAATAACACAAGAGCCACAACCAATACAGGCGTTAAGGTCAATGTTCATTGCCCATTTGTGACCGGGGCGATCGTGTGCATCCCAAAGATCTACTTCTCCAATAGGCACATCGCCTTCGTGGGTGGCCAGCATTACCGGAGGATTGAACGCAAGCCTGTCCTGCTCTTTATAAATATCCAATTTTGTTTCGCGGAGAAGTTGTTCTTCGCGACCCATTATTGTGTGATGTATTTGTGTTCCGGCGTACAAATGTTCTCCTTCTGCTTTTGCAAAACTTACGCTTGAAGAAATTGTGTTTACGTTTCCGCCTTTAGAAAGCGAAAGCATTGGGAAAGCATTTTGCCCTACTCCGTTTGCTACAATAAATTTATCTGCGTTTCTTCCGTATCCTAAAGCAATACCCATTGTACCTGCTGCCTGACCCGGTGAAGGAAGAACAGGAAGTACAAAAGAAACTCCGTTAGCTGTAACAGTAACATAAGAACCCATTTTATCCTGACGCAACATTTCATTTAAAGTTGCTGTTTTTACGTCAGTAGGATTCATGGTAACATAATTGTCCCATGTAACTTTTGTAATAGGATCTGGCATTTCCTGCAACCATGGATTGTTTGCCTGGTTACCGGTTCCCATAGAAACTTTTTCGTAAATATGAATTTCCCATGCAGCTGCCGGCATTGTGGAAGCATTTTTATGGAAAGATGAATAATCAACTGAAGGAATAGGAACTGCAACTTCTGTAGAAGGAGGAAGCTGAATTGTTTCGTTAGAAGCAATTACATTTCCTAAAGAATCTGTTTCATTTACAACAACAACGCTTAACGGAACAACATTGCCCATTGCCGCGTTTCCTGTACTGTCTGTTGCTAAAGTTACAATTGGCGCATCTTTCAATACAGCCACTTTAACTCCGCCATCGTGCAAAGATTTGCTCCAGAACGACCAGAAGTCGCGGTGCGCACCTTGCATTGGGAAAATATGATTTTGCCAATAAGCCTGTAGGTAAGAATAATAATCTTTTTTACCTGCCCATGCTAAAAGAGAATCCTGAAACTGTCTTGTTCCCAATCCTGCATCAGCAAATCTTTTTATACCAAACAACGGAGTAATGGCGGGTTGTTGCAATGTAAAATAACCGCGTTTTGGATTTGCGTCGCCCCAAGACTCAAGGAAGTTATGATCAGGGCAAACGTATTTACAAAGTTTTGCAGTTTCATCATTTACCTGAGAGAAAGAAACAGTAAACTTTTTGTCTATAGCTTTGGCAAAATCTTTTACCAATGCAACAGGCATTGTGTATGCAGGATTACAGTTGTAAAACATTAATCCTGCAATAGCACCTGCGTTTAATTCTTTTGTAAAAGCAATAAATGCTGCATCATCACCTTGTCTTAAATTCAAAGGCATATCTGCATCTAAAGTTTTGCCGTAATTCTCAAGCATTTTATTTATGCCGGCAACAAGTACTTGTGTGTCGTTATCGTTTAAGCCACAAACAACAAGAGATTTTCCTTTGTTGTTGTAAAGTTCTTTTGCAATTTTTGCGATGGAAGCATTTGCATCTTTATTTGCAATAGCAACCGCAGAGCCTGCAGAGCCACCGGCAAGTTTTGCAACTTCGTTATATAAAGCAGCAGCAACTTTTCCGAAATCAGATGGTTTTACCGGAAAGCGCTCATCTGCATTAGAACCGGTAAGAGAAAGATTTGATTCGAAATGGTAATGTTTACTCATTTCTAATTTGTCTTTGCTCACCTTACGGGTTTTACCGTATTGTGCAGAAAATTCAACAGGGCTGATCCAGTTACCTAGAAAATCGCAGGCAATACCTACAATTACATTTGCTTTAGAAAAATCGTAAGAAGCAATTACATTTTTATCCCAAACGGTTTTATTTGCAAAACGCATTGAGCTGTAAGAAACCGCATCGTAAGTAACGTGTTGTATGTTTGGATATTTATCGGGAGCAGTAAGTTCTGCAATAACAGCTTTTGTAGAGGGGCTTATTATTGTAGAGGTAAGTAAAACAACTTTACCATTTGCTGCTTTAATTGCATCAAGCTCTTTTTTAATTCCTGCATCAACATCTTTCCATGATTTATCTGCGCCAGAAATTTTTGGAGCGGTTAATCTTGCAGAATCGTATAGCGCAAGTACAGATGCCTGCATACGCGCGTTTGTTGCGCCCCAGGTCATAGGAGATAATTCGTTTCCTTCTACTTTAATTGGACGGCCTTCGCGGGTTTTGATCCAGATGGGAGCAAAATCGTTTCCGTCGTAAAAAGTGGATGCGTAAAAATTTGCAACTCCGGGGGTGATCTCTTCGGGTTTTACAACGTAGGGAATAGATTTAATAACAGGAGTTTCGCAAGAGGCGAGTGCAGCAGCAGCGGTGGTAAAACCTACAAATTTCAAAAAGTCGCGACGGCTGGTGCCTTCGTTTTTTTCAGCTTTGTTGCTTATCATATCTTCCATAGGAAGATTTTCTGCAAACTCGTTATTCTGCTGTTCTAGAAATTCCGGGCTTTGTGTAAGTTCCGGGAGTCCTTTCCAATACTTTTTAGTGCTCATTTATATTACGAAGGTTATACTCGTTAATTAATAATGACATTTACCACATTCAATTCCGCCCATTTTGTCAACCGTAAGTTTCACTTTCTGGCCTTTGTATTTTGCGGCAAGGTTATCATGCAATTTCTGGTAATAAGGATTTACTGTAACACCTTTTGCATCAGCCACAAGGCCTGGTACTTCTGTTTTACGGTGGCAGTCAATACACCATCCCATAGTTAAAGGAGAAACCTGTTCTGCAACCGTCATTTTCTTTACATCGCCATGGCAGTTTGCACAATCCTGTTTACCAACTACTACGTGGTGAACGTGACTGAAACTAACATGGTCAGGAAGATTGTGAACCTTAACCCATTTGATAGGATTTTGCGGACCATCATAAGCGCCTGTTTTAGAATTGAAACCTGCAGCTGCGTAAATTTTCGAAATTTCTGCTTCTTTATAAACTGGTCCGGAAGTAATTCCTTTATGGCAGTTCATACAAATGTTTACTGTAGGAATGCCTGCGTGTTTAGATTTTTCTACTGTAGAGTGACAGTATTGGCAAGCGATTTCATTATCGCCGGCGTGCAATTTGTGAGAGAATTTTATTGGTTGCTCTGGTTTGTAAGTACGATCTTTTGCAGAAGTAGGATCTGCTAACATGTATTGACCTGCGTTTGAATGTGCGTAAACACCGATCTGGAAACAAGAGTCCCAGCAGGATTTTGTTCCGCCAAGTACCAAAACAATTCCGCAAATACCTAAAAAGCGGCGATTGGTTGCGCACCATTTTTTTGCTTCTTCGTAAAAAGTAATTTCTTCAACTTCTGGTTTACCTTTTTTGCGGTTAACCTCGTTTTGAAGAGAGATACGTACCGCACGGAAAACATTCATTAAAATGATTAGTAGAACGATTGAACCAAGAACGTAATAAATTGTGTTTCCGCTTCCGGCTTGTTCTTTTGGAGGGCCATCAGTTGTTGTGCCTGCAACTGCATCGCCAGGTTTTACCGGATCTTTTCCAATTACCACCCATTCAATAATATCATCAATTTCAGGATCAGTTAAAAAACCAAATTCAGACATTCCATTTATACCAGCATTATCAGCAACTAATTTTTTTGCGTGCTCATCTCCGGATTTTACCATAGCAGCTGCGCTATGAATCCATTTGTGTAGCCATTCTTTTCCACCGGGAGTACGACCAAGAACACCTTCTAATGCAGGGCCGGTAAGCTTTGCTGAAAATTTATGGCAAGTTGCGCAATTAGACTTAAAAAGTTTTTCGCCGTTTTTAGGATCTCCTCCTGCAAGAGAATTAAAACTAAAAAATCCAACCAAAATAAAGCTCAGCAAAAACTTAATAGAAAAACCCGCCATTCCTTTATTTCTGAGAGGGAATTTGGCAGGCAGACGAAACATATAATTACTCATAGGAATTTGTTTATCGTGTATACGGTGTACTTCGTAGCTCATAATACATTTCAACGCGCAATTGTAAATGGTTTGCTTGCTAATTGCCTGTAAAAAACATGGGCAAACTAGTATGACAAAGCAATGACAAAAGGGTGTTTTATCGCTCGCAAATTTAACTGTTAGAGGTATATGAAAATCGAAAATCGTTAAAAAAATGAAAAAAGAAAGTTAATTTATAACGATTCTAAATAGGGCAAAAACATGATATAAATCAGGTTGTTAGGCGCGACAAACATGGTGGGAAAATTCAGGAACGCGGATAACGCGGATTAAACTGATTTGCGCGGATTTTGGTTTTCTGAGGGTGAAATTATGGAACAGGAAAGCCTGTCAGAACCAAATCTATTCAGTTATTGGTTGAGATGGTTTGTTGTCTTTTTGCATAAACTGAATACCGAACATGATCTCGTGCGTGCCGGTTGTGTATTGCCTGAGCGGAGTGATCGTAAAATCGTAAGAGTACCCGATGGTGAGCCAGTTTTTGTATTTGTAACCAACCATTGCGGTAAGCGCATCGTGTGTACGAAAAGCAAGGGCCAGCCAAACCTGGTCCTGATAAATACAACGCACTGCAACATCTACTTTTAAAGGCGCGGGTTTTACATACTTGATCATTGCAGATGGTTCCAGTTCAAAATCTTCGTTCAGTTGAAATCTGTAACCACCCATTAGATACAAATGCGCTTTCAGTTTACTCTGCACGTTTGTCTGGTAGTCGAAAAATTTAAGTTTTGCTTCGTACAATTGCGGAACTGAAACTGAAACAAAAAGTCTTTTGCTGTAGAGATATGCGCCCGCTGCAAAATCAGGAACTATAACACTTTGGTAGGCGTTGCTCATTACAGCATCGCCCGGATCGTGCAAAGTAATTTTAGAACCATCTACCGCCCATTGTAAAATACCGGCAGAAAGACCCAATGAAAGTTTATACGTTTCATTTAATTTCATGTGGTATGCGTAAGAACCGCTGAGGCCAATTCTTCTTGTTGGTCCAACAATATCTGTATAAAGTGTGCCGCCTAAACCCATTTTTTTATTTTTCATTGGGCCGTTAAGAGACAACACATAAGTTCTTGGCGCGTCTGTAATTCCGCTCCACTGGTAACGGTTGTTGCTCTTACAATCCCACCATTTATTTTTGCCGGCAATTGCGGGGTTAATTGCAAAATCGTTGAAAAGATATTGTGTGTATTGCGGAACCTGCTGCGCATTCAGTTCAGCAACAGCAAGCAATCCCAAAAAGAAAACAATAAAGTTTTTCTTTGAGGAGAGGGCCAATAATGTTTTCAAATAATTTTTCATTTTATCTTAATATAGTTATTGGTCCTACAAATGGATCAGGGAAAAAATCGCTGTTCAGTTTAATTGCATAATAATACGTTCCTACTGGTAATGGTTTGCCTTTGTAATTTCCATCCCACGGAGTTGTGTAACCACGCGAGTAGAATAATCTTTCGCCCCAACGGTTGTACACCTCAACTTCGCACTCCGGGAATAAAGTAATGTTGTCAATTATCCAGACATCATTTTTACCATCGTTGTTAGGCGTAAATCCGTTAGGAAAAACAATTTGCGGAAGAACCCGTACGGTAACTGTATCAGAAGATGAACATCCGTTGGAATTTGTTACGGTTAAAGTATAGGTTGTGGTTACCGTTGGCGATGCTACGGGATTTGCAATGGTAGAATCGTTGAGTGAGCCACCGGGAGTCCAGTCGAATATTGAACCTGCGGGGCCTGAAGGATTGCCACCGATACCAGCCGAATTTAAAATTAAAATTGTTGTGAAAGGTCCGGCATCTACAACGGGTAATGCAAAAGTATTTACTACAACAGAATCTGTATCTGCACAGGCACCATTAGCTGCAATGAAAATATAAATTGTTGGTACACCCACAGGAGGTAAAACTGAAAGTGTTGGTGTGTTTCCTATCACAACTCCATTGGCTGACCATTCGTAAGTCAATGCTCCTGTAGAAAGGGAACCATCCAATAAAATTGAATCGTTTTCGCAAAGAGATGTATCGTTGTTTACAATTGCGTTTACAACAACTGTTGCGTTTATTGTGAAGGTGAGCGAATCTGCGCAGGCGTTTGTGTCTGCAACAACAACGGTGTAATTATTTGCAAGAACATTTGTAAGATCTTGTGTTGTTGCACCGTTTGTCCATTGATAATTATAACCGGGAGTTCCGCCTGTAACAGTAAGATCAATTGCACCATCGGGAACTGTGCTGCAACTTGCATCTGTAACCACACCGCTTAAAACGAGGGTGGGCGGATCGAACAAAGTATCTGATTGTGTACTTGTACATCCGTTTGCATCTGTAACTGTAACAGTATATGCACCTGCCGGAATATTTGCTGAGCTGAATGTGGTACTTGTTGCAGGAGGATTTGGCAACCATGCATAAGTAAATCCTAAAGTACCGCCAACAACTATTGTAGAGAACGATCCGGTGGAAGTTCCGTTACACAAAGGATCCTGAAGATTTGGAATAGCGAATTGTAAAGCCTGCGGTGCTGTAATTGTGTATGTTGAAGCAGAAACACAGGAAGATGCATCTGTTACTGTTACTGAAATTGTAGTATCGCACAAGCCGGTAATTGTATCGTTAGCTGAATTATCGCTCCACAAGATTGTATACGCAGGATTTCCACCTGTAATAGTAAGTGCAACACTTCCGTTACAAGAACCGCCGCATAAAACATTTGTAACAACTGCAGTTACTGTTGGAGAATTTATTGAACTGAGTGGGAAAACAAAGTTCTGCACACAACCATTATTGTCAGAAATATCTACAATATAATTTCCTCCACCCAAAGCAGAAGCGGATGATGTTGAACTTACGTTTGGATTCCAGCTGAATGTATATGGAACAGATCCGCCGGAAATTGAAAGGCTGATTGCACCATCAGACAAACCGCAAGTGGGCGCTGAAACCGTTGGAGTAACCAGCATTTGGTTTGGAGAATTAATATCTATCTGCGAAGTAAAAATACATCCTAAAGCATCTGTGGTTTCCATAAAATAAGGTGAACCTGATGCGCAAAGATTAGACTGTGTGTTTGTTGTTCCGGCAACACCCAACCATAAGAATGTATAAGGCAATGTTCCGCCAACTGCTGTAACAGTTGCAGTTCCATCGCACAAACCAAAACAAGTTTCGTCTGTAGCTGCAACGGTTGCTGTTGGACCTGTTGCGCTGCTGATTGGAAAACTTAATGTTTGTGTACAGCCTAAATTATCAGTGATCTGAACTTGTGCGGGACCTGCACATAAACCTGTTACGTCTGTTGGAGGTGCGGGAATTCCCTGGTTCCATACAACAGATGCGTAAGGTAAATTACCTCCGCTTGCGTTTAAAACAATTGCTCCGTCGCACTGACCACAAGTTGGAGAAGTAACAACTGGATTTGCTGAAATTAAATTTGCGTTGTTATTTAAGATAGTTGTCTGAGATCTTGAACATCCGTTTGCATCTGTAACTGCAACCGTATACGATCCGGCACATAAATTTGAGATAGAAGATGCAGTTGTACCGCCGGGCGACCACAAATAAGTATAAGGCATTGTTCCACCATTCGGAATTCCGGTAAGCACCCCGTTACAAACTGCAGCACAACTTGGTTGCTGTTGCGAGTTCAAAGAAAGAGAAAGTGTATCGGGTTCATCAATTGTAAAATTGGTTGTAGCGAGGCATCCGGTAATATTATCAGTAACAATAACAGAATAATTACCGGCGCCTAAAGCAGAAACAGAAGTTCCGGCGGCAACGCCTGCTGACCAGGTTGTGGTAAAAGGTCCTGCACTTCCATTGATCGTAACAGTTGCAGTTCCGGTTGCTAATCCGTTACAGGTTGCTGAGTCAGACGCAACATTTATTAAAGGAGCGTTTGAATTATTTAATGGAATAACCAATTGCTGTGTACATCCGTTTCCATCGGTTACGTTCACACTGTAAGATCCGGCTGCAATATTTGTTTGGGTGTTTGCACTTCCTAATAAAGGAGGCAGCCAGCTAATTGTATAACCAGAACCGGAACCACCTGATGGATTTATTGTAATACTTCCATTGCTGTTTCCGCAGGTTGGTAAAGTGCTTGTTTCGTTTGCCTGCATTGCAGAGGCAGGATTAATTGTAATGGAGGCGGTAGTAACGCAATTGTTTGCGTCCTGTACTTGTAATGTATAAGAGGCAGGCGTTTGTGCAGAAATACTTGTGGTGCTTTGTCCGCCAACAATCCACAAATACTGATAAGGTGCAGTGCCGCCTGAAACAATTGATGAGGCTGTACCATCATTTAAACCAAAGCAGGTTTCGTCTGTTGAATCTAATGCAACTGTTGGCCCGTTGGTGTTACTTACGTTTACATTTACGGGTGTTGTACAATTATTTGCATCGGTAATATTTACCTGGTAAACACCCGCGCACACACTTGAAAGAGAAGAAGTGGTGGCTGTTGTATTCCACACAAACGTATAAGGACTCAAACCTCCGCTTGGTGCAAGAGCAATTGTTCCATCACAAATACCGCAATTAGGATTTGTAACGGTTGGGTTTCCGGAAATTAAATTCGGATTATTAATTAAAGTTGTTGTCTGAGATCTCAAACATCCGTTTGCATCCGTTA
>JACMLS010000789.1 GCA_014379485.1 Bacteroidia bacterium
AGTCATTGCAGCAAGCAAAACAGAATCTGCGTTTTCTGCTTTTACATTCTCGCTGTTAAACTCATCCTGCTCAAGATGCGATGGTCTGGGCATGCCAAGTTTTACATCATCCCATGTAGTGGTTTTTAAATTAGGATTCTGTACAAAATCAAATAGTTTTCTTTTATGACAAATTATCTGTGTACCCTTTTGCCTGAAACGAATTTGCCAGTGCATAAAATCTTTAGAAACCACAATTGCATTTCCACCTTTCTCAATATACTTATCAAAATTCTGCCGCGCCTTTCTTGTCCAGTGCGAACTGTTACCTGCAATAATGAGGATCTTTGAATCTTTAAGAGAAGAATTTGCTTCCAGGTCTTTTTCGCTTATATAGCCAACGTGTAAAGATGTATCACTTTTAAAGAAGTTGATAAGCGGAATAAGGTTTTCAAACTGTTTCATATCTGCAGGACGATGGAATGAAACAATGTTTCCGCCTTTTTTTCCTTTCTTTCCATTATGCAAAGACCTTCCGCCCGCCATGTTCTCTGCTGTAAACTGCACGGTAGGCACCACAATAAGAATTTCATGCGGCTCAGAAGTTGGCTTTACTATAAAAGGAATTTTTTTATCAATCACATACACACCCGTTTTTAAGTTTTTCATTTTATAATTGGTAGTTATGTTATAACCGAAGCCGTATTTCCAGGGTTTGTACCAATTTATTTGCTGTGGTTTTGTGCCTGCCAGCATCTTCCCTACTCTGCCGCCGCTGAGCTCTTCAATAAAAATTGTATCGGCGCGCATAGTATTTTTACTGTAATAGATCTGCGCATTTTCAGTTGGATTAAAAGAAAATTTATTTGTGTAACCACCCTCAGGCAAAGGAATTGTATCAGGAGTCATGTGAATAGGTGGCGGAACAGGTGGCTTTAAAAAGGAATGTTCCATTTCTTCTATAGAGATCTTGAACGTAAAATAAAAATCGAGATGATCAAAACCCTTGGTGCGGTTACCGCTAAATATTACATCAGATCCGATCGTAAACCCGCGATACCTGATGGCAGCGCCTATTGTAGGTTCTTTGTAACGAAACAACGAAAGCGGAAGTGCAACCATGAGTTTTTTTGTTTCATAACGCGGAGTCAACGCAATCATTCCTGCTGCCGGAACTCTGCCACCATTAAAAAGCGGAAGGCCGATCTTGCCTGTGAGATTTACGTAAAACTTACGGTACGGCTGATAGTCGCATTGATAACTCAACGCAGTGGGCAGTTGCATTGAAAATTTAGGAATAGTTGCACTTGAATTGTTTATTTCGCTTGCCATGTTTCCAAGCGCCCCCAGCATCATTGCAGTCGGATCGGGAACATCAAGATTATTTAACTCAGCGGTATCCAGCAAAACATTTAAATTCTGAATATTAAACTGGGTACTATTTGCATCCTTAAATTTCATCCATCCAAAATCTACCAAAGAAATTCCGGCAGAAAAAAGATAATTATTATACAGTTTTTCATTTTCGTTATTACTTTTTTGAAACCAGGCACCCTTTTCAAACTTCACAAATTTAATTCCAAGGTCAGCGCTCACTCCAGAACCTTTTTTTCCTTTTCCAAACAAACCTGCGTAGGCCGGAACATAATAATGAAACGAATCAAGAACAGTAAAGTCGTAAGCATTATCTGAGCCAAGGTAAAAACCGCCGCCGTTGTATAAATATTTTATGTTGGCGCCAAAGTACAAACGCTCATTGGTATAATAATTTACGGTGCGCGAAATATTAAAACCGGTTTCCTGCCAGTGCAGTTCTGCAATTTCATGCTTCTTTATTTTGTAAGTAAGCCCTGCACTTGAGGGGCTGAACCCGTTAATGAAATTCCTGGCAAAGTCTGTAGGAAAATTCGTTGCAGTTCCGTGAAAACGGTAATTAGAAAAAACACCGATCGTAAAATTCTCGAACCTTATGGCAAGAGATGGAAGTTTAAATGCAGCGATTACATCTGCAGAACCATTTTTAAACGGGGGAAGTGAAAAATGAAAGGTCTGCTCTGCAGAGTCGGTTTGAGGAGTAGCAATGGAAAAATTTATAAGCCGGTTATTTAGAAAAGCCGAAGCGGTACCAAAATTAAGATCGAATTGAAAAGGTGTGTGCGCAGAGTTGGCCGGGTTAATAAAGGAGTTACCTATACCTGAATAATTTTCCGTAGAAATTCCAAGCCGCTCCTGAGCAGTAGAAGTAATTGCCGTAACACTAAAAAACAGCGCAACGCTTAGTTTTGCGAGTGAGAATTTTCCGTAGATCATAATACCAATCCGACTGAGATACCTGCAATGGGCAAGCCTTTGTAATTAATTATGATGCGGTATCCCAAAAAAGCATCGTAATAAAAATGCTTTCCAATGTTGCGTTGCGTACCAATCTTAAGCGCGGGGCCGATTACTATTCCGTGTGGATATGAATTATCGGGTTGTTCTTTATAACCATAATTATAACCTGCACGTAAATCGCCTTCAAAATAATCTGCACTGAAAGCACTGGTTTTTTTATTCTTCTTTGTCCAGCGATTTATGATTCTTTCTTCGAGATTATAATAATACCTGATAGCTGCGTTTGGATAAATACCCCCTTTTTCTTTCGAGAAATCCCACACCACTCCGCCAACCCATGACAGGTTCAGGTTCATTTTTCTTTCGTATGAAACGTCCAGTTTAGTATCGCCAAGGTTTGTAAAGTTCCACCTTATCATGGCGTTGCGGTAATCTACCCCTTCTAAAATAATTTTTTCGCGGGCAGAAAAAAGCGAATCGTAATTCTGAGCAAAAAATTTACCGGAAGAAAGAAATACAAGAAAAAATAAAACGAAACGAAGGGGCTTGCCACTTTGGTGGAATGGTGGAATGGTGGAATGGTGGCTTGAGGTCACTAAAGGGGATTTTCTTTTCTTTTTACAGAAAGCCCCCCCCATTTCCCGATAGCTATCGGGACCATTATTCCAACACTCCATCATGTGATAAATTTACGGCAATAGAACTAAAGGACAAA
>JACMLS010000790.1 GCA_014379485.1 Bacteroidia bacterium
CCTTCAATAAAATACCAGATCATTTGTGCTATCAGGTGTGCCGTCTGGTCGTTGTTGTCGGATTCATGATCATATTCATATATGCCCAAAGACGTTAGCCGGTCGTTCAGTCCTGCATACATCATTGCCTGGCACGTTTCTTCTCCCGTAAATCCATTTGGTGATGGATTTACGCTTCCGGGTGCATCCGACTGCTTGATTGCTGAAATATCACAGGTCATCATGTCGGCACTTCTGATCACAGGTTCCATCTCGGTGATATCGGTTCGAACCTGTCCTACGCGGTAGGCATCAAAATATAATTTGTTCATCATGTTCAGCTGACTTTGATCTACCAAATAAGTCTGGTAGCCAATGTTGCTGTAATTGAAAAGATAATTTGGCTGATGTAAAATAATTCTTCCTAAAAAAGATTTATTGCTGAACTCGTCATCCGGACTTCCTAAATCAAAACAGGAGTCTACTGTTGCAACGTTTATTGTTTGCTCTAACTTTTCGTAACCACGAAATTGTGCGTAGGTAAGATCATGTCCGCCACCAATAATAACGGGAATAATATTTTTACGGATCAGAAAATCAAGCGTACTGGAAAGTGCGTAATACGTATCTTCTTCTGTGTGCCCTGCAGTAATATTGCCAAGGTCAGTCATTTTTAAATTGAAAGAGCCGGCAAATAATTTGTAGAAAAATTTTCTTACTTCGTCTGCTGCATTTCCGCAGCCGCTGTTATTTCCAGAGCGCCTTCCTTCGTTAACACCAATAAAAGCAAGCTCCATTCCTTCCAGTTCCGGAAAATCGTTGCCGTTACTATAAACAGACAATTTGTTTCCAAACATATTTTCAGAATAAGAAGAACCATCTGAAATTTTTTCCAGATCAACAGGAGTAAAAAAAACGGCAATTTCGCTCATAGTGCAAAGATTTTAGAAGATCCTAAATTAAAATAGAAGATTTAATAAAATTTTAAGTCAAAAGGAACTTAATCACAATTGCCTTTTAATAACTTTGAATGCCCGAAAGGCCTAAGAAAAATCAGCATTTCTATTGTGTTCTATTGTTTCTATCGCATCCGTAGTAGTGCTTTGACGGAAGCGGATTGTGGTTCAATTTTTGGGTATTTCCCATAATTGAAATGCTTAATTTTGCAATAAATCACACAAAAGTGAAAAGAAGCCTCTGCATATTCCTCATCTCAGTATTTATTTCTTTATCGGTAAAGCCGCAAGGTATCAGCGGTGCTGAGTTCAGGTGTCTTGGTCCGTTTACACTGGCCACGCAGAGCATTGGTTTTGTAAGTTCGTTTTATACTGCAGACGAAAATGCAAACACTATTCTTGCCGGAAGTCTTAACGGTGGCTTATGGCTGGGCAAAAAATCTACTGCAGACACAACAATTGTTAGTTGGAACTGGAAAAATATTACCGATGTCTGCAAACTTCCCGGAATTGGCATAACTGCAATTGAAGTGCGGCCGAATACAAATTACCAGACCATTTATATCGGAACTCAATTAGGAGGTAACGGAAGAAGTTTTGGATACAGCCAGGGAATTTTAAAAACAACAGATGGCGGTGCAAGTTGGAAACAAGTGGGCCCCGCAATAAAAATCACCGATAAAAAAACGGTAGATTTTTTTAAAATGAATCCTGAGTTTCCGGATGTAATGATTGCATCTATTGGCAAGCAATTGTTTTATACCAAAGACGACTGGAAAAATTTTGAGGTGATTGAATCTCCTTTCAAAAACAAAGATCAGTTTGTACAAATTGGTGATGTGGAATGGAAACCCGGCGACAGTAAAACATTTTACATAAGCACACGTTCAGAG
The DNA here is from genome assembly GCA_014379485.1 of Bacteroidia bacterium. Classification (GTDB taxonomy): domain Bacteria; phylum Bacteroidota; class Bacteroidia; order B-17B0; family Aurantibacillaceae; genus AM-1111. Next base: position 1,829 of record JACMLS010000790.1, read on the forward strand.
GCAGGAATTAAAAGCGAATTGTTTGTGAGCCGCGATAACGGAAAAACGTTTGAAGATATTAAACACGGAATAAGTGCTTCGAACATTATGATAGATGTAAGCAGA
>JACMLS010000791.1 GCA_014379485.1 Bacteroidia bacterium
TAGACTTGCTCTTTACCTTAGAAAAAAAGGTGTAACACGCGAAACACGGGTTATCATAAGTATGGCACCCTCTGTTGAACTTATTGTTGGCATACTGGCAATTCTTAAAGCGGGCGGCTGTTACGTACCTGTAGATACTAATACGCCGGCAGAAAGATTTAATTTTATACTTGAAGACAGCGGTGCAGCGATTATAATTACAGATGCCGACGGAGCCCGCGCATTTAAAGATGTAAAGGCGCCGGTTTGTATTATTGAAAATATTCTGAACTCAACTACTGATAGCAGCAATGAAAAAATTGAACAATTGCCCAATCATGATCAGCTCGCATATTTAATTTACACTTCAGGCACTACCGGAAAACCTAAAGGGGTTTTGGTTGAACACAACAATGCTTGCAGACTATTTGAAGTAACAGAAAACTATTTTCATTTTACAGAAAAAGACACCTGGGTTCTTTTTCATTCGTATGCGTTTGATTTTTCTGTATGGGAAATTTTCGGAGCCCTGCTGCACGGAGGAAAACTTCTTATACTGGATTATAAACGATCAGGTTCTTTTGAAGATTTTGTAAACCTGCTCATACAAGAAAAAGTTACACTGCTTAATCAAACCCCATCCGCCTTTTATCCGCTAATACCTTACCTGGTAAACGGTCTTGAAAAATTATCGCTCCGTGCCATTGTTTTTGGCGGAGAAGCACTTTCGTTTCAACAATTAAAAAACTGGTTTGCAGATAAAAGATCAGAAAAAATAAACCTGGTGAACATGTATGGAATTACGGAGACAACTGTTCATACTACTTTTTATAATGTAAAACAATCAGATGTTCTGCAGCCCCACAGTAAAATTGGCCATGCACTAAGTGATCTGCAGGTTTACGTTCTTGATGAGCATCTGGATAGTTTGCCACACGGTGTGGTTGGTGAACTTTACATTGGTGGCGAAGGTGTAGCAAGAGGATATTGGAACCGGACTGAATTAACTGAAAGCAGATTTCTGTTGCATCCTGAAAACGGTGAAAGAATATACAAGTCAGGAGATCTTGTAAGCATGCAGGCTGATGGAGAAATGAATTACTGCGGACGTTCTGACCAACAGGTAAAAATAAGAGGTTACAGAATTGAAACGGGCGAAGTTGAGAATGCTTTTCTTGAACTGGGGTATGTTAAACAGGTGGTGGTAAGAGCTGATACAGGAGAAAATAATAGCAAGAGGCTTGTTGCTTTTGTAGTGTTGAACAAAGAGATCAATTCTTCAGAAATAAAAAAAGAACTCGCTGCCAGGTTGCCTGAATATATGATTCCCTCACTCATTGTTATATCAGACTCATTTAAGCTTAACATTAACGGAAAGATAGACAAACAAAGTCTCATCATTCCGGACCATACCACACAATTACAGAAAGTTTTTATTGAACCGCAAACTGCAACAGAAAAAATAATTGCGGCTATCTGGTCTTCGGTTATGGGTATAGAAAAAATAAGTGTATCAGACAATTTTTACGAACTGGGAGGACATTCTCTTCAGGCACTTCTGATCACGTCAAGAATAAGAAAGCAATTTGGAGTGGCTGTTACAGTTGACCTTATTTTTACTTCTGCCAACCTTGAAGATCTTGCGAAGGAAATTGATGAAGCTCCTGTTTCAGAAGAAAACGAACTAAAAAAATTACCTGAACAGGCAGACTATGAAATTTCTCATGCGCAGGCCAGAATGTATGTACTGTCAAAACTTGAACAGGAAAAGAGCAGGTACAATATTGCCAGCGCGTTTTACATTACAGGAAAACCTGACAAAGAAAAACTCAGGCGCGCGTTTTTTGAAACTGTACAAAAACACGAAAGCCTTAGAACCTTTTTTATTGAGAAAGATTTTGTTCCCAGGCAAGTGATCGTTGAAAAAGAAAAAGCACAACTCTTTTTTAAAGAAATAAATGATTATAAAAAACCTGAGCTGGCACTTGATAATTTTAAAACACTTGCCGTAGAAGCAATGGACCTGTCTGACCAGCGCCTGCTAAAAATATATTTTTACACGATCAACGAAAATGAATATTTACTTGGAGTATCGCTGCATCATATAATAAGCGACGGCTGGTCTGCCCAGGTATTGATTGCAGAAGTATTAAACACATACCGGGCACTTACCAAAGGCTTCACGCCGCAACAAACAGAACTTCCTGTACACTACAAAGAGTATGCTGCATGGGAAAATGAACTGATCAAAAATCTTAAACCCGGTAACCAATATTCAAACTACTGGAAAAACGAACTGAATGACTTGGATGAAATAGTTCATTTTCCCTATGACAATCCAACAACCGAAAACACAGAGGCACCTGAACTTATAAATGTTTCTTTAAACAAGCAACAATTAGAGAGCCTTAAGCAATTCTGTAAAAACGAAAACATTACTGTCAATACCCTTATTCTTTCTTCTGTTTTTGCACTTATGTTTAGGGTAACAGGAAAAAATGACATCAGTATCGGCACCTTGTTCTCGGGTAGAAAACATCATTTACTGAATGAGCAGATAGGCTGTTACGTAAACACTTTGGTACAAAGGCAAAAAGTAAAACAGTCATTGCTGTTTAAAGAGCTTGCAAAAGAAGTAAACCTTCATCATCTCAACACTTTAAAATACGGAAGCTATCCTTTTGACAGACTGTTAATGGAGTGGGAGAGAAACGGACAACGAACTGAACCTTTCAGTGTTATGGTCAGCTATCAAAATACAGGTAACGTATGGAAAATAATTGAGGACATGGAAGAATTAAAAATAAATTTTCAAGACCTCCAAATCGACTCTTCCAAATTTGACATTACGATCCTGGCAGATGAAACCGAAGATGCTCTTCATATTTCCGTTCAGTATAACAAACTCAGGTATCTGCCTCAAACCGCAGAAAAGATCCTTTCAGGAATCTGCGCTATACTTGAGCAGGTAAGTAATGATGCTGATGTTTCATTGGAAGATCTGGTTCTTTCAGAAAACATCAGCGATAAAACATCAGAAATTGAATTGGATTCTGACTTTAATTTTAATTTTTAATATTCTTTCATTATGAATACGATAAAATTTACAGGAGCTGCTTACAGGGAACATAAAGATTTCTGGGAAAACCGAATAAGCCGTACCGATGTACCATTTAGTTTACAAAAAGGAACCGAAACAGGTGATAAAAAAAATTGTGTTCTTACCAGAACCCTGAATATTCCGGATGAACTTGCCGGAAAAATTAAGGACAATAAACAAATGGCGTTTGTTTACACACTGGCTGTACTTGCATTGACTTTGAGAAAATTTGAATCTGTGAAGAAAGTAATGCTGGCCACACCAAAATACATTAAAGGAAATTCTGAGAATGAAGAGCGGCTTGTATTTTTAGATGTAGATTTCAAGGACCTTTCAACAGTTGCCGATCTGCTTAATTCCACAACAAAAACCATTAAATCAGTTTATTCGTTCCAGGATTATCCTTTCATACAATTACTGAATACTCCTTACAAAACATATTCTAACATTGAATTTTCTTTTTCTGAAATTCACCAGCCACACCATCAACCAGGTAACAGTGATTATACACTTTCCGCATCGCTTAAAAACGGAAAAATTGAAATGGAATTACAAACCTCTGTTTCCTGCAACAGTATTGCAGAATCGCTGCTAAGCTCAGTTGAATTTATATTCGCACAATTTACAAAAAATGAAACCCGGCTTGCAGATGTGCTGCCTGCCGCACTGCCAGTTGGTTTGAATATTGATCTTACACCGCCTGAGCAAACCATTATAAAACTTTTTGAAGAACAGGTAAAATTACATGCTGATGCTATTGCGGTTACAGATTCAAAAACTGAATGGACGTATGCGCAGTTAAATGAAAGAGCTAATAAAATTGCACGCCTTCTGATTAAGAGGGGTGTAAAAAAGGGACAGGCTGTTCCTGTAATTCATACCCGCAATGCTGATATGGTAGCTTGTTTATTGGCAATATTAAAAGCCGGTGCGTATTATGTGCCCATTGATCCTTCGCATCCGGTTAACCGCATAGAATTTATTATAAAAGACAGCGCTGCCAGGTTTGTGCTTTCTGATAATGCAAAAACTTTTGATCTGAAAAATTATCCTTCTCTTAACAAGAGTGTCACCTGCATTTTCATTGAAGAAGAAGAAACCGAAATTGGCAACATGAAGCCGGCTGACCCGCGGTTGAAAATTGCCGCTGATAGTTTAGCATATCTCATCTACACATCTGGCACCACCGGAATTCCGAAAGGAGTTATGATAGAAAACAGAAATGTTGTTTCGCTTTTTAAGACAAACGAACAGTTATTTGATTTTAACCAATCAGATGTATGGACAGTTTTTCACTCATTCAGTTTTGATTTTTCTGTTTGGGAAATGTATGGCGCCTTGCTGTACGGAGGCAAAATGCTTGTGCTGGATGACGCTGTCAGAAAAAATCCGGCTGCATTTTCAGAAGTAATACGCGATGAGAAAGTAACAGTGCTCAACCAAACCCCATCTGCTTTTTACACATTACTTGCAGAAGGAGATAAGGATTCTCTTGCCAAACTTAAGTATGTAATTTTTGGCGGTGAGGCTCTTGATCCTTCAAGGCTGCAACATTTTAAATCCCTGCATCCTCATGTAAAACTGATCAACATGTACGGTATTACTGAAACCACCGTACATACTACTTTAAAAGAAATAAAAAAAAACGATACGCTTTCTGCGTGCAGCAATATTGGCGTAGCACTTCCATCATTAAAAGTTTTTGTGGTTAATGATGAGTTACAAATTTTACCCAAAGGCATTACCGGCCAACTGGTGGTACAGGGCATGGGGCTTGCAAAAGGTTATTTTAACCGCGAAGATCTTACCAAAGAAAAATTTGTGGATTCTCCTTTTAATTCTTTTAAAATGTATTTATCAGGAGACAGGGGTCGCCTGATAGAGAACGGAGAAATTGAGTACAGGGGGCGAAATGACGATCAGTTTAAAATAAGAGGATACAGAATTGAAAAAGGAGAAATTGAACATTGCCTGAAAAAAATTGCACCTATAGAAAACGCTGTGGTGGATATTCGAAAAAACACCCACGGAGAAACGGAGATGCTTGCCTTTTATGTTGCAACAGAACAACTGAATGAAAAAGAAATTAAAACTGAGTTATTAAAGAACCTGCCGGAATATATGATTCCGCAAAGACTTGCGCGAGTTCCGTTTTTTCCGCTTACTGTTAACGGAAAAATTGACCTGAAGTCATTAATTATTCCGGATGAAAAAAGCGAGGCAAATTCAGAAGAGAACCTCTCTGCAACAGAAAAGAAAATTCTTGAAGTATGGAGATCTGTTTTAAACCGCTCAGAGATAAACATACACGACAATTTTTATTTGCTCGGTGGTCATTCTTTACTGGCTGTAAAAATTGCGGGAATACTGAAAAACCTTTTTAAAATTGATCTTGATTTTACAGAAGTCTTCAGCAACCTTACAATAGCTGAACTTGGCCGCGTAATTGACTCAAAAGAAATTGTTGTGATTGATGAACCTGCAAAGGCCCCTGTGCAGGACGTGTACGAACTTTCAAGAGCGCAGGAGCGAATGTGGATCGTGAATCAGACAAGAGGCGGAGAGCAATACAATGTTTTTAACTTTTTTGAAATTACGGGCAGCCTTGATGTTAAAGCGTTTCTGTTTGCCTGTAACGAACTTATCAAGAGGCATGACGGACTAAGAACTACTTTTCCTGTGGTTGATGGCAAAGCTGTTCAGAAAATCAATTCAATAAACAACTGGCCTCACACGCCTGAGTATTTTGATTACAGAAATACGGCAGATAAAAATGACAGGGTGCAAAAATTCATTGCGCAAAGACGTTCTCATGTATTTGACCTTGCAAACGGGCCATTATATACAGTAATCCTTCTTCAGCTTGAAAATGAAAAGTTTCTTTTATCCGCAAGTTTTTACCATATCATCATTGACATGTTGTCTGTACAGGTGCTTGCCGATGAATTAAAAACTATTTATAACGAAGTACTTTTGCGCAATGAATTTTCTCATTCTTTACCCGACCTTAAATTACAATATGCAGATTTTTCTTACTGGCATAACCAGGTGCTTGCAAGCGAAAAAATAAAAATACACCAGGACTATTTTCTTGAAAAATTTAGCGGAGAAATTCCGGTTCTTGATCTGCCCAAAGACCACAACCGCAAAAACAACGATACCATAAGAAGTGAGGTAATTAATTTCAGCCTTGCAAATGATATAAAAGAAAAACTTGTTCATTTTAATGCAAACAATAATTCCACCACATTCATGTCTCTGCTTACAGTATTCAAATCACTACTGTTCAGATACACAGGGCAAACAGACCTTATTGTGGGAACACCGTTGAGCGGAAGAGAGCATACCGCACTAGATAAAGTAGTAGGCGTATTTATTAATACACTCGCCTTAAGATCTGTATTTGATACAGCCTTTACTTTTAAGCAACTACTGGAAACAGTAAAGAAAACAACCCTTGAAGCTTTCCAGCACCAGGTATTTCCATTTGACCGGCTTGTAGGAGGATTAAACCTGAACAGGGTTGGCGGACATCATCGTTTTTTTGATGTGTTCTTTGTTTCTAATGATGGCGGAGCCGTTTTTCCTGAAGATGAAATTACACTGAAAGATGCGGTAATAAAACCCTATGCAAATGATGCCTTCAACTCCAACAAGTTTCAGATCTCTGTGTATTACCAGGTAAAAGAAGATGCTATTGATTTTATGTTTACGTATGATGCTGACCTTTTCAGCAAAAGCAGAATTGAAAACATGATCAGCTCATACAGAAAATTGCTTAATGGTATGCTGCAAGAAACCAATGCACAGGTAACAAGTGTTGAAATTGTTTCTGAAAAAGAATATGAAGAGCAGTATTCAGATTTTAATAACACCCTTGTTCCTTTTTCATCCGGAATTCTTATGCATTCTATGTTTGAAAAAATTGCATCACAAACAGGCCATTTAACTGCGTTGAGACAGGATGGAAGATCTGTTTCATATGCGGAGTTAAACAAAAGCTCAAATAAACTTGCGCACTTTCTTATCACCAACGGTTTAAAAAACGGGCAAACCGCAGGTTTGATCTGCGACAGAAATTTTAATATGATCATTGGTATGCTGGCCATTCTTAAAGCAGGCGGCACTTATGTACCTATTGATCCGGAATACCCTGAAGAAAGAAAAAAATACATTCTTGAAAACGCAGAGGTAAAACTGGTAATTGCAGAAAACAACAATTTAATTTTTAACGCAGAAGGAATTACGTTTTTCTCTTTGGCTGTATGCGAAACAGAAAAATGCCCCGATCACAATCCCTCAATCACCAAAGACCCTTCAGATCTTGCCTATATTATTTATACATCGGGCTCAACCGGAAGACCCAAGGGAGTAATGATAGAGCACCGGTCTGCTGTTAACCTAATTGAATGGGTAAATAATTATTTTAAAGTTGTACCCGGAGATAATTTACTCTTCATTACTTCTATGTGCTTTGACCTGTCTGTTTACGACATTTTTGGAATACTAAGCGCAGGTGCCACTATAGTAATAGCCAGGAAAGAAGAAATTCAGGACATTGCCATGCTGAAAGAAATGATGAGGTCGGAGAAAATTACCTTTTGGGATTCTGTTCCAAGCACTCTTAATTTCTTTATTTCTGAACTTGAATCTGCTGACGGGTTATTTGAACAGACAGATCTGCGCCTTGTTTTTATGAGTGGCGATTGGATTCCTGTGAACCTACCGGCCCGTATTACCAACTACTTTCCTTCTGCAAAAGTAATAAGCTTAGGGGGCGCAACAGAAGGTACTGTATGGTCTAACTTTTTTCCTGTCGAAAAAACTGACAAGGAATGGACCAGCATACCATACGGTAAACCAATGCAGAATAATTTTTTCTACATATTGGATGATCAGCTTAAGCCAGTTCCTAAAGGAGTTAAAGGAGAATTGTTTATTGGAGGAATCGGGGTTTCGCGCGGATACATGAACGATGCTGCTAAAACCACGCATGCCTTTTTACCCGATCCTTTTAATAAAACATTGGGAGGAATGATGTATAGGACAGGAGACATAGGCCGGTTTATGAACGATGGGAATATGGAATTCCTGGGAAGAAAAGATTTTCAGGTTAAAATAAGAGGCTTCAGAGTTGAACTTGGTGAGATTGAAACAGCCATTCTAAACTATGCGGGCGTAAAAGCATGTGTTGTTACTGCTATTGGAGAGCATGGCAAAACCAAAGAACTGTGCGCTTATGTTGCAGGCATAGAATCTCAGCAGTTTGCTGAACTCAGAAATGAAATAAAAAAAATTCTGCCTGATTACATGATCCCCACACACTTTATTTGTCTTGATAAAATTCCACTCACATCAAATGGTAAAATAGACAAAAAATCATTGCCAGATCCGCAACTGCTGGGATTAAAAATTGGCACTGAGTATGTGGCGCCGAAAAACGAAACAGAAGAAAAATTAGTAAAACTATGGCAAGAAATTCTGGAAAATAAAAACATTGGAATAAAAGATAACTTTTTTGAACTGGGGGGCCACAGTTTAAAAGTTACGCGGCTTGTTAATCTTATTTATAAAAATTTCTCTGTAAACATTAAACTTGCAGACCTGTTCAGTACACCTGTGCTTGAAGACCAGGCCCGCCTTATAGAAAAAAGTAAAAAGAGTTTATACAAGAGTATTTCAAAAGCAAAAAAGAAAGATCTGTATCCGTTATCATCGGCTCAAAAACGTTTATACTTTTTGCATGAGTTTGCGCCTGACAGTACAGGCTATAACATGCCTATGGTTCATTACCTCGGAAAAACAGCCGACTATGAGAGACTAAACACCAGCATAAGAAAATTAATAGAAAGGCATGAAAGTCTTCGTACAACATTTGAAAAACACGAAAACAATATTTATCAGAAAATTCACCCCCTGCAGAATTTTATACTGGATACACATAACTGCGCAAGAGATGAATTTGAAGATTTTATGAATCACTATATCCGCCCTTTTGATCTAACCACTGCACCGCTTTTAAGATCTGCATTGGTTAATGTAAAAGAGCTGGGCTTTGTATGGGTTATAGATCTTCATCATATAATTTCCGACGGAGCATCGCAGGCTGTTCTCAGAGAAGATTTTATGCGGTTTTATAACGATGAAAAATTACCTGAGTTGCGGATCCAATACAAAGATTTTTCTGAATGGCAGAATAAGATGAACAATGAGGGAGAGTTTGAGAACCAAAAACAATATTGGTTAGCGCAATTCTCAAGCGGCATTCCGCGCTTAAACCTTCCGGCAGATCATGCACGCCCGGCTGTTTTTAATTTTAAAGGAGCTGACCATCAGTTTTTATTGAACAAAGATACCACTGACAAATTGCGCGCTTTTACAATGCGCAACCAGTGCACACTGCAAATGGCCTTACTGTCTGTATTAAATGTATTGTTCAATAAATACACTGCACAGGAAGATTTTGTAATAGGCTGCGGAATAGCCGGCCGGCGCCATACAGATCTTGACCGTTTAGCGGGAATGTTTGTAAACACACTTGCCATCAGAAATTTTCCGGAAGGAGAAAAAGTGTTTGCAGATTTTTTAAAAGAAGTGTCTTCGTGCTGTATAGCAGCTTATGAAAACCAGGATATACAATTTGAAGACCTGGTAGATATGCTCAATACAGAGCGCGACCCCTCGCGCAACCCGGTGTTTGATATATGTCTTGTTGTTCAGAACACAGGCAGTTCACAAGCCGCCGAATTAAGTCTTACAAACAATTCAACTGATCAATCTCCTGATGATGCCATACTCACTTATGGTACAAAGACCTCTAAGTTTGATATGACCTGGTTTGTGTTTGAACGTGGTAACGAAATACAAATAAGTATTGAATACTACACGGCAATTTTTGAAAGAAAATCGATTGAACGTTTTGCAGCACACTTTACTAATATTCTTAATACGATCATGGAACAACCCCATGTATTGATAAGTGATATTAATCCTATTGACAAAACAGAAACAAGCTTTTTGCTTAATAATTATGTAAGCGGTAAAGCTATGCCTTATGCTGACGAAACAATTCACGTACTCTTTGACCGCCAGTGCCAGGCCACACCATTGCAAATAGCCATAACAGACAACTTTGAGAGTTTAAGTTATGCAGAACTGAACGAACGCTCTAATCGTATTGCTAATTTTCTTATAAATGAAACCGGTATTACAAAAGGCGCATGTGTTGGTATACTGCAAGACAGAAGTTGCGCCATGATGGTTTCTGTACTTGGCGTATTAAAAGCAGGAGGAGTTTATGTGCCACTTGAAAGCAGTTATCCTGAAGAAAGATTATTGTACATGCTTACTGATGCGGGAGTAAAAATACTCTTGGTAGAAAAACGCCTTATAGAATCAGGAAACCGTTTGCAATGGAGATGCAGTAACATTGAATACCTGGTATGTGCAGACAGTGAAAATATTTACCACGAACAGAGCGCGGCCAAAAGCGCATTAATGGGTAGTGAGTTGTGGGACCATGTTGGCGAAAAAGCAACTGACCAGATCATGGGCGGAGGCTGGATGAGCAGCTACACTGGCGACTATCTTACAGAAAAAGAAATGAAAGAGTACAGCCACAATGCTTGTAGCAAGCTGGAACCTTTTCTGTTTAAAGAAATGAAAGTGCTGGAAATTGGCTGCTCATCTGGTCTTACCATGTTTGAAATAGCTCCAAAAGTCTCTGAGTATATTGGCACAGACCTCTCTTCTGCCATACTGGCCAACACGCAGCAAATGCTTGAACAGAAAGGTCACCGCAATATCAGCCTTCATTGTATGCCCGCTCATGAAACAGATCAGCTGGATATTGAGAATATTGATCTTGTAATTATTAATAGCGTTGTGCAGTGTTTTAATGGCCATAATTACTTTAGAGACGTAATTACAAAAGTGCTCAGGAAAATGAAACCGACAGGAATCATTTTTCTCGGAGATATTATGGACGAGGACAAAAGAGAATTACTGATCAGGGATATGGAAGAGTTCAGGCAAAACAATACAGGCAAATCCTATCGCACAAAAACAGATTGGTCAGCAGAACTCTTTCTCTCTAAAACCTTTATCAAAGACCTGGTAGCCGAAAACGCAGGCATAGTTGATGTAACGTTTACTGATAAAATACATACTATAGAAAATGAATTAACAAGATACAGATTTGATGCGGTGTTGAAAATAGATAAGACAGCCACTGCAAAGCAATTGCCAAAACAAAAGAAACAAAAAGATCTGCGGCAAATTTTTTCTCATTCCGCTTCAGTTCCGGCAAGTAGTGTAACAACAACAGATGCTGCCTACATTATTTATACTTCAGGATCAACCGGCAATCCCAAAGGAGTAATTGTTAAGCATAAAGGAGTAATAAATTTATGCAACTGGCACCAGGTAAATTTTAAAATAGAAAGTTCAGATAGAACAAGCGTTTATGCGGGAGTTGGTTTTGATGCTTCTGTTTGGGAAACGTTTCCTTACCTCTTAAAAGGTGCTCAGTTGTGTGTTATTCCTGATGATATAAGATTAAATGTACAGGAGATCTCA
>JACMLS010000792.1 GCA_014379485.1 Bacteroidia bacterium
AAATAATTTTTAGCCCGGTAAACCAAGGTGTTCAGCAAACATATTTTTGGGATTTTGGAGATGGCAATACATCTTCAACAATAAACCCAACACATTCTTATTTAACTAACGGAACATATACCGTGTCATTAACCACAACCACTTGCGATTTGCAGGGATTGCATACGAGCACAACAGACACCATTATTCAGTTCTGCAGCCATACGCCAACCGTTTATACATCTCTTGCATGGCTTTGCGAGCAAGATACACTTTGGACGCAGGCAGCAGATTCGTATCAATGGTTTGCTTATGGAGTTGCAATACCAGAAACCAATCAGTACTTACCAAATTATTTTCAATATGGTAGTTCCGGATTTTCTGTTATGTCTGTTTTGAATGGTTGTTCTGAGTTGTCAGAAGCATATACAGGAAGTGTTGTGTGGTCAGGTTATTATTTTGACGCATTAGGTAACCCTTGCGTAGGAGATACTGTGGCTTATGCTGTATTACATACAAATGGTTTTTTGTCAGGTGCAGAAAACATATTGTGGTTTAAAAATGATACGCTTTTGCCATCTATGACCAACGAAGACACCTTGTTTATATCTGCAACCGGAAAATACGAATGTAAAGTTGTTAACCCAAATTCTAATTGCCCTTTAGATACTACCTCTTACGTTCTTGAATATAATTGCGCCGGAGTTGGTATTGCAGAAAAAGATCTGGAATTATTCTGGAGTATTTTTCCAAACCCGGCATCAGAAAGCATTACTATTAAATTTGCAAAATTCACTATTTCTGAAGAAATTCAAATTTATAATGCAATGGGGCGTTTAATAAGATCGGTAAACACATCAGCAGCAACTGCAAAAATTAATATTGCAGATCTGTCTGACGGGCTTTACTATGTGCGACTGAAAAACAATAAACAGCCCCCATTAAAATTTATTAAACTGTAAAAAAACTTTCTGAAATTTAAATAGCATGCAACCAAAAAAGATCTGGGCAAATTTAGCCGTAAGCGACTTAGAGCGCACAACAAAGTTTTATACCGCATTAGGTTTTAAATCTAATGCCAGCTCTAAAGAACTAACAAGTTTTTTAGTGGGCGAAAATGATTTTATAATTCACTTTTTTTTAAAAGACATACTTAAAACCAGCATGCAGGGTGAACTGGCAGATACGCAAAAGGTAAACGAAATTTTGTTTACCCTTTCTGCCGGCAGCAAAAACGAGGCAGATGAGTGGGCAAAAGAAATTGAAAGAGCAGGAGGTAAAATTATTTCTGCACCAGAAGAATTTGGAAAAGGATATTACGGTTTTAATTTTGCGGACCCTGATGGCCATAGGTTTAATGTATTTTATATGAAAGGTCTTTAATTGTACAAACACTAAACCCAATAACTATGAAAATATATATATTTATTTTAGCGAGCATTTCTTTGCTTTTTATTTCATGTAATTCTAAAGATGAAGCAAGCGTGAACCAAACGAATTTATTTGCAGGAGAATACGGAACTTGTTGTGCCGATCTTAAAGATGCGTGCGACACATCGAAAGTGCAAAATTCGTTTTTTTATATTTCTGAAGAAAAAGTATTTTATCAAACTGTGGGTTATATGAACACAGAAAAAGGACCTGCGTATTTTGACCAGGCTGTAATTTATTGTCCGTTTTGCGGAAAAAAATACAGGACAAAGAAGAGATCAAGACGAAGACGCATAAAAATGCCGGTACATAACATTAAAGAAGGAAATGCCAATTTTACCGGCGCGTCAATAAAGAAAGATTAAGTTCAATGCTGTAAACCAATTGCCTCCGGATTTAAAACCTTTGGTTTACAATTTCCGTGATGTTTTATCAGTATGCTTATACTATCCCCAATTTTTAAGCCCCGGTTTTCAAGAAAAATTTCTGTGAGATCAGAAGCTGTTTCATCCGGATAATTTCCGTTGATCTTTATTTCAGTTATGCAGTGCGTATTTTTACCGCTGAAAGGGTTCTGAACGTATAGATTTTTTCCTTTATAGATTCCTTTTAGTTCTATTGATTCGTGAGAAGCAGAAATTGAATTGTTCTTAGCCTTCTTTTTATTTTCTGTGGGTTTATTGCCGCAGGAAAAAAAGTACATTAAACACAAAAAAAATAATAATGTAACTTGTTTCATTCCTTTTTAAATTCTTTACCTGAATGTGCGCTGCCAAAAAGAAGATAAATAAAAGGAATGCTGTCTCCGTTGACGGCTTCATTTGTATAAAGCATGTCCCATATCATTTTTTTTGTATCGAATTGTTTTTGCAGAAAGTTGAATTCATATTTCCTCGTTTCTTTGTCCACTACAAATTCGCCAAGACAAGTGAATTGCTTGTTTTCTTTGTTTTGCAATATATAAACAGAAGATGCCGGATTTTTGTCGCTTACAATCATCGTATCAACTGAATAATTTATTTTTTCAGAATAGTATGTTCCGTTATTACTTAGCGTGTTCATGCTGGTAGAAATTGTTTTTTCGTCAAAAATAATAGTGTTTTCTTCATTCACCCAGGTTTCAGAATTACTACAGGAAATAAAAAAGATTCCTGAAACGGTAAGAATAAATGTGTAAATATTTCTCATAATGTTTTTACAAAAAAAATATCCGGCAAATCACCGGATACTTCATAAGGTTAGCGGTTTAAAAAATTACTCTTTCTTTTTCCTCAAAAAATTTCCGGTTGCATCGTAATACAACATATAATCATCGTCTCCTTTTTCAATCTCAACAATAATTTCTTTTGCAACATCTGGTGTTTCTGCCTCGCGGATCTGGGCAATTTTCCAGTCTTTAAATTCTCCTGCTTTTATGTTGTCTGTAATTGTTTTTGGAAGATCTTTCTTTTTCAATTTCTTTCCGGTGATGAGCCATTTTCCATCTGTAGAAAAAACGGCTGTTTGAACTTTCTTGTCTATGCCGGTAAAATCCACTTCGTACTTTCCGTTATCCAATTCCCATTGCTTTACGGTAACACCTGTATACTTTTGTGTAAAAGCGGTTTTTACAGCAGCGGGCACATCTGCCTCTTTTATTTTGTTTTCAACTTTCTGTGCGTTCATGTTTACTGCCAGAAACAATACAGAAAGCGAGGTGATGATCTTTTTAATTTTCATATACTTGAGTTAGTGGTGGGTTTAAATGGTTTACCATGAAGCACCTCGTCAATTCAACATTAAAATTCTATTGTAAAAAAGAATTTTGAATTGATTTGACTGCTTTATCGTCAATCTTCTTTAATAATTTTCTTCACAATTCTTTTTCCGTCTTCAGTAATTACATTCACAAAATATATTCCTGAACTTAACTGCGATATGGAAATACTGCGTTGGTTTGATTTGTTGCTGGTTCCGCTTTCAATTAAAATAATTTGTCCGAGTACATCTACCAGTTCAATCGTTTTTATTTTTTCTTTTCCGGCAGTAATGGTGATCTC
>JACMLS010000793.1 GCA_014379485.1 Bacteroidia bacterium
AAGGGTTTGGATAAACAGAAACTCTGCTAAGTACATTTACATCTGCCATACCAACCATACATACTGAAGTAAATGGAGAACCCATAATTGCATAAGTATCAAGCGTATCTTGTAATGTTAAAGGTCTTGGAATGGTATCCCACTGAGCCATAGGATTAAAAGAAGAAGGTATTGAAGTTACACCTGCATTTACAGAAGATCTTCTTTCTAAAAGATAACCTTTAGAAACCCATTTTCCTTCGCCAATTCCGCCTCTGTAAGTCGGAAGGGTAGACCAATAGGTAACTGTAACACCAATTTCTCCAAAAACATCAATAATATTTCCGGCAGGGTTACGCAGAATCAGGCAATCGTTTCCTTTAAAATAAGTAGGATCTCCTGTTGAACTACCCCAGGTCCCGTAATAATTACCGTGCTGATCTGCAGTTAACCACAAAGCGGTATCGCAAATTGAAGCATTTTGAGCAGTTGCCGGATTTTGCTCAGGATTAGTAAGAGTCCAGGTTCCGTAAGCCGGAATCATTGCACCTGCTGTGAGATGAAGAGAATCACTCATTGTTGTTGAGATAAGACCACTGCCATTGGCTTTCCAACGTTCAATTCTGTAGCCGGTCAGATTTATCGGGTTTGGAGTTGGATTATAGATCTCAAACCCTTTGTTACTTTGCCCCAACTGAATGTAGCGCGAAAAAAACAATTCAGAACACTGCGATTTTAAACTTACGCAGGCTACAAGTAAACTTAATGATAGTAAAACTTTTTTCATTTTTTTTGTTTTTAAGTCATGAAGCCAAATCAGCTTTGAGATTTCTGCTTCATGATGGTTATTGTTAATTTATTGGTCGTAAAAAAATTAAATTCTTTTTATCTAAAAACTTTAGTTCTATTATTCAATTACAATTGATTTTTTTTTGTCGGGAGACGGTTTAGGTTGCCTGAATCAGCAAAGAGACCTTGTAGGTTGTTCACCTCCCGGGGGGCTTATTTTATTAAAAAAGCAAGGCAAAAGTAGGACATTTAAAGCATAAGTCAAGGCCTTTTGGAGCTTGTTAATTAAAAGGTAGCATTTTCTTAATAAGTCAGATGAGATTTGTTAAAAACAGCTGTCTTAACGAATTTTCTTTATTGCAAAAGTTAAAAAATAAGGGCTTTACATAAAAAAATAAATTCGAACGGGGCCAGAGGCCCGTAGAAATGCTTCTCGCGGAACGCTCGCAGCGCACTCCCGCTCTTCGAGCGTCCCGCGAGAAGATACTCACCCGACCTCTGGCCGCAATTTTTTGCTTCTTAAAGATACTCAGAACGCATTGGGGCAATTCACTACCTTCGCGGCAAATTTATTTATGGATAACCTGTCAACTATACTTTCTCACTTTAAGATCGAGGCTTTAAATGAAATGCAGAATGCTACGCTCGAAGCATTTAAAAAACCGAACGATCTTATTCTTGTATCGCCAACAGGTTCCGGAAAAACACTTGCATTTTTGCTTCCTGCTTTATCACAACTCAAAAAAGAAATTGAGGGTGTACAGGTTTTAATACTTGTGCCCAGCCGCGAACTTGCTTTGCAGATAGAAGGTGTGTTTAAACAAATGAGTACGGGTTTTAAAATAAATTGTTGTTATGGCGGCCACTCTTCGCAAATAGAGAAAAACAACCTGGAGCATTCTCCTGCAGTTTTGGTTGGAACTCCCGGCCGTATCGCGTATCATATCCGTAAAGGAAATTTAGATCTTGATGAAACACAAACTTTAATATTAGATGAATTTGATAAATCGCTTGAATTCGGATTCAAGGAAGAAATGTCATTCATTGTACAGCACATTAAGCATCTTAAAAAAAGAATGCTTACTTCTGCCACGCTTCTAAAAGAAATTCCCCCTTTTGTAAGATTAAAAAATGCTACTGAATTAAATTTTGGCGGGGTTGACAGTGATCTGAAACCTCAGTTGAAAATAAAATCAGTAAGGGCTGTTGGTGTAGATAAGTTAAATGCTTTACTTCTTCTTATAGGAAAACTTGGAAATAAATCTAAAATTGTTTTTTGCAACCACCGCGATGCTGTGAACAGGATCAGCGAGCAGCTTACAAAATTAAAAATTGCACATGGCACTTACCACGGCGCTGTTGAACAAATTGACAGAGAAAAAACGCTTATTAAATTAAGGAACGGAAGTATTCAGCTACTCATAACAACAGATCTTGCATCGCGCGGATTAGACATTCCGGAAATTGAAGCCATTATTCATTATCAATTACCCACTACAGAAGATGTGATGATACACCGCAACGGAAGAACTGCGCGGATGCATGCAAGCGGTACAGCATATTTTTTGCTGGAAGAAAAAGATTATTTACCGCCTTTTTTAACGGTTGTTCCGGAAGAAGAATCGTTACCAGATAAATTTGTTTTACCTAAAGAATGTGAGTGGAAAACGCTTTACATTGCTGCTGGCAAAAAAGATAAAATAAATAAAATGGATATTGTGGGAATGCTTTTACAAAAAGGCAATTTACAGAAAGATGAATTGGGAAAAATTGAAGTGCTCGATCACTCTGCCTATGCAGCAATTAAAAGCAGTAAAATAGGTAAGACTTTAGAACTGATTCGCGAAGAGAAAATAAAGAACCGCAAAATTAAAATGGAGATTTCTACCTAAGACATGTGAATCCGCTGGATTCAAGGCAAGCTTTAATTCAAATTCTATCTTGACTTACGGAGTATAGCTATAAGGATCACTAAGAAATTATAAATACTTTCGTTGAAAATATAAACCAATTTTAAAATATGGATA
>JACMLS010000794.1 GCA_014379485.1 Bacteroidia bacterium
CGCCAAACAAACCTTGGTTTCGATTCTCTTCCTAAAAAAAATTATTACAGCCTTACCGGTGGTTTTATGGGAGTAAAGCTTGATAAAAAATACAGAATAGTATTTTATAATTTATCTGTAAACATTTCTGAAGAAGATAAAACCATAAAGCAATCTGTACCAAGGTTCAGCGGTGTGCTTGGCAGAATTCGTATTACCGGTTTGCGAAAAAATTATTTTTACGGAGTTGCACTTGTTTACTCTGACGGATTGCCTTTGCCCGTTCCGTTTTTTGGTGGTTCGCAACCCATTAAAAAGAATTTTGTGTTGAATTATACAATTCCGGCTCAATTAAACATTCAGTATAAAAAAGGAAATACTTCTTTAACTGTTGGAGCGATTGCTGACGGGTTCAGAACAGGGATGAGTTACCATAATCAAAGAGTAAACATTAATCACACAGCCGGGCAGGCTTATTTTTTATGGAAACAAAAGTTAGGGAAAACAGTTGCTGTACGATTAGAAGGCGGATATTATTTTTATTCGATGTTAAGTTTCCCGAAAGGAAAAGTTACGCGTTATCAATTTCCAATACAACCCGGCCCTTACTTTAACGTGGGCATAAATGTGTTGTTCGGAAAAAGTTTGTTTGAAAATATCCTTTCTAAATTTACCAGTTAATTTTTAACTTAAAGGATTCTACCAGATCAATCATTTAATTTTTTACTTTTGATGCAGGATGAAAAAATCTGGTAAATATTTTATTGTTGCATTTTTGCTGATTGCGATATTATTTAATTGCAAAAAGAAAGGCAAGAATAATATTGAGGCTTGTAACGGCGATACACGCAGAGATGTGAAAGTGTGTATTGACGCATTAACAAGCCAGTTGGATACGCACGCTGTATTTACCACCATTACAAGTCTTGGTGAGCTCTCTGTGCCCGATGTAAATTCAGAAACCGGGCGTTTAGACCTTGAAAAAAAGATCTACACGGTAAAATGTAAAATAGATAAAGCATCAAAAGAACGCGATGGCGACATTCACATTCGCCTGGTTGAAGGAGATAATTACCTGATAGCAGAATCTGCAAACCCCGAATGTGATTATGCGACGGGATCTATTTACGTTGCTGCCTATAAAAAAGTAAGAGATTTTTTAACTATAAAAGATTTAGATGTCCTGGAGGGCAAGGAAATTTATATTACAGGTGTTGCCTTTGTAGATATTGATCATGGTTACAAACGCAAACAGGCTAAAAATAATATTGAATTACATCCAATTTTGGATATTCATTTTTGAATTATGAATACCCGTACCAATTCAATTTGGTGTCGTTATTCCTCCAATCTTTATCAACTTTTACATAAAGCTCAAGATGAATTTTTTTGCCGAAAAATTTTTCGCATTCAATTCTTGCTTCGGTTCCGGTTTTTTTCAGCGACTCACCTTTGTGACCAATGATAATTCCTTTTTGCGATTCGCGTTCAATAAAAATAATTGCGCGGATCCTTATAATTTTTTCATCTTCTAAAAATGATTCAATAATTACTTCTGTGCTATAAGGAATTTCTTTTTTGTAATTCATTAAGATCTTTTCGCGTATAATTTCTGAAACAAAAAAACGTTCAGGTTTATCCGTCAGTTGCTCTTTATCAAAATAAGGCGGAGACTCAGGAAGCAATTCAAGTATGCGCGGCATTACTTTTTCTACGTTGGTTCCTTTTAATGCTGAGATGGGAATTATTTCTGCTTTAGGAATTAAATTTTTCCAGAAATCAATTTTTTCCTTCAGTTTTTCTTTATCCGCAAGATCAATTTTATTTATCAATAAAAGCACCGGCACTTCTGCGTTCGCCAGTTTTTTTATGTAAGAATCTTCCAGTATACTGTCATCAAAAATATCAACGATAAATAAAAAAATATCTGCGTCCTGAAAAGCATCTGCAACAAAATGCATCATTTTTTCATGCAGTTTGTAAGCAGGTTTTAAAATACCCGGAGTATCAGAAAAAACGATCTGGTAGTCATCTTTGCTCACAATTCCGAAAATTCTATGTCTTGTGGTCTGCGCTTTAGAAGTAATTATAGACAATCGCTCTCCCACCAGCGTATTGCAAAGTGTTGATTTACCGACATTTGGAACACCAATTATGTTTACGAAACCTGCTTTGTGGGCCATTTTGTTTTTATGTTAATAACTCTGGTTGGGTGCAAAGGAACAAATATTATCTTTGCACCGCAATTAAAAGACGTTCATTCTTAAACATTTAAAGAACATAAAGTAGAGAATCACCTTTATTTTATGTTTACCTCAAGATATAGTGCGGGATAGAGCAGGGGTAGCTCGTTGGGCTCATAACCCAAAGGTCGGATGTTCGAATCATCCTCCCGCTACCAAGAATGACGGCAGCTGAGAAATCGGTTGCCGTTTTTCATTTACCCCCTCTGCAAGCCCCGCCAATTCTCGGCTTAACTCAAATATTGAATTCATTCCTGTGGTTCGATTTTCCCCTGTTTTCTTGTCATAAATTATACCCTGCGGAAACAGCATTTTTAGCAATTTTTTCCTC
>JACMLS010000795.1 GCA_014379485.1 Bacteroidia bacterium
AGGCGATCGTTTACACTTTCCTGCAACAAATTGCGTAAGTGTTTTTCTGGTGAAGCTGCAACTGATTTTTTTTCTTTGCTGATCTCTGAATGCAGATCGTAATATTTTCCGGATGTCATTTTTCCACCTGAAAGCTGAACAAAATGCCCGGGAGGAATTTTTTTTATTTCGCTGAAAATACTGTTTGAACCCGGAATGTAATTCAACTGCAGGTATTGGTTTAAAGAATCCCGGTCGGCTTTTACATCTATATCAAAACAAAGCAGTGATCTTATTTCTGAGGCGAAAAAAAAACGTTTTTCATCTGCAAAATAATAAAGCGGTTTTACTCCAAACCTGTCGCGCACAACAAATAAAGAATGATCATTCTCATTATAAATTCCTGCAGCAAAAAAACCTTTTATTTTTTCGAAACAGTTGTTTCCATACTTTTTGTAAAGCTCCAGCAATACTTCCACGTCTCCGTTGGTTCTGAATTTTATTCCTTCTGCCTCCAGCTCTGTTCTTAATTGTTTGTAATTGAAAATTTCTCCGTTAAAAACAATATGAAAATTTCCACTTGAATCTGTAAAGGGCTGGTTAGATGAAGAAGAGGTATCGATTATTGAAAGACGCGCATGACCTAAAACTGCAGATTTAAAAGTTTTTGCCGAGAAAAAATCAGGCCCGCGATGCTTTAAGGCAGCTACTGCATTTTCAATAAGGCCCGCTTTTACAGTATTTTCTCCTGAAAATACAAACCCTCCGGCAATTCCGCACATTAAAATGAATTTTAAGCAAATTTAAACTTTTAAACGGGTAAAATGTCATATTGAAACATAAGCCTGCTTTTAGTATTTTTACCCATTGAATATGAACTTCTTTTTTTACAAAGATATTTCAGCAACAAGCTCTTTCGGAAAAAAAATTCTGTTGCTATTTTCTTTTTTTTGTTTTTTAGTTAACGCGCAGGAAATAAAATTTAAGAGTATTGGTGTTGACGAAGGGCTTTCCATCAATTTTGTGCAGTGCATCCTCCAGGATAAGAACGGGTTTATGTGGTTTGGCACGCAAGATGGATTAAACAGGTACGACGGTTACCAGGTTTCAGTTTACCGGAATAAAAACGACGACCAGAATTCCATTTCAAATAACTCTATCAATTGCCTGTTCGAAGATAAAAACGGAAACATTGTTATTGGTACAAACGACGGCGGACTTGATATTTTTAATCCGCAAAATAATTCTTTCAGGCATTTTGATCATAATCCCAAAAAAAAATCGCTTTCAAACAACACAGTAAAATGCATTACTCAGGATAAACAGGGATTGATATGGGCGGGAACCGAGCATGGTTTAAATTCAATTAACAGTGTTACCGGAGAGGTTACAAATTATTTTCATGAAGATTCTAATCCGTTCAGCCTTCCTGACAACCGGGTGTTTTCATTGTCTCAGACAGAAAACGGAACTATCTGGATCGGAACTTTTAATAAAGGTCTTTGCAACCTTGATCCTGTTTCCGGAAAATTTAAAAGTTTTCCGGTTCCTGAAAAGTTCACAGTAGATCACAACTCTTCTTTAAACGAATACAGGCACCGCATTTATTCGCTTTATATAGTAGAAAATTCAACAATTTATGTTGGAACGGATGGTGGACTGGGCGTTTTTAACTCTCAAACGCAAACCTGGGAAAATTTTGTTTTGTTTGGTGATCCGAATGCCGAAAATGTAACCTTGCTTAACAGGATCTGGGGTATTGATGAAGACAGTCAGGGCGCTTTGTGGATAGCATCTTACGGAGGGGGACTTATCCGTTATCAAAAAAATGGTGGTGA
>JACMLS010000796.1 GCA_014379485.1 Bacteroidia bacterium
AAGAATCTTTTTTATTTCTTCCACATCAAAATCGTTTTCAAATTCTATGTTCACGCTTTCTGAGTGGCCACCCATTACGGGAATCCGAACCGTGGTTGCGGTAAGGCGAATGGAATCGTCTCCCATAATTTTTTTTGTTTCGTTCACCATTTTCATTTCTTCTTTGGTGTAACCATTCTCAGTAAACACATCTATTTGCGGAATCACATTCAGGTCAATCGGATATTTGTAAGCCATTTCTCCTTTTATTCCGCTGCGTTCATTCATTAATTGTGTAACTGCTTTTACGCCTGTTCCGGTAACGCTTTGGTATGTTGAAACCACAACGCGTTTAATTTTATATTTTTTATGCAGCGGTTGCAACACCACCACCATTTGTATGGTTGAGCAATTTGGGTTTGCAATAATTTTATGCTCTGCAGTTAAAATATGTGCATTTACTTCCGGCACAATAAGCGCTTTTGTTTTATCCATTCTCCAGGCCGAAGAATTATCGATCACTGTAATTCCGGCTTCAGCAAACTTTGGTGCAAGTTCAAGAGAAGTGCTTCCGCCGGCCGAAAAAATGGCCACGTTTGGTTTCGCTTTTATTGCATCCGCATAACTCATTACTTTAAATCCCTTTCCCTTAAAAAAAAGTTCTTTTCCAATAGATTTTTCTGAAGCCACCGGTAAAATTTCCGTTACCGGAAAATTTCTTTCTTCTAAAACTTTAAGCATTGCGGTTCCAACAAGGCCGGTTGCTCCTACTACTGCTACTTTCATATTGCTGTCTGAGTTAAAGGGTAAAATGTAATTTTTTGTAATAAGTCGTAATTCATTGTAATTTGTTGTAATTCATTGTTTCACTAAAATCAAAAAGCCTTTCCACATATCGGAAAGGCTTTTTTATATTCTTAAATAAAACATTGCCTTTCCGTTAAAAACGGAACTTTTTGCTTTGTTTTATCTTTTTAGTCATTTTCATCGGGCAAATATCTAATTAATTTTTGTTTTAACAATAAGAAAACATTAAATTTTTACGCATGTTTTAAGATATGGCCTGATTTCTTATCTTTAGATGCTTTCCTAATGAAAGAAGCTTTCTTAAAACCAATTTTAATGCGTAGTTCAAAAAATATTCTTGTCGTTTTATTTCTTTTGTTTTCCTGCTTTGCAAAAACACAGATCCTTGACGATTTTTCTGATGGCGATTTTACAAACGCTCCTGCCTGGGTTGGCAATACAACAGAATATACGGTTGTTGCCAATCAACTACGTTCCAATTCAACCACAGCTTCTACTTCGTTCTATTTGAGTACGCCTGCAACCCAAACAAATAATTGCCAGTGGGAGTTCTGGTGCAACCTGCAGTTCAACACCTCAAGCGCCAATTGGGTAGACGTTTATTTGCTTGCAGATCAAAGCAACTTAATGTCTGCCACGTTAAACGGATATTTTGTACGGATAGGAAATACTACCGATGAAGTTTCTCTTTACAAAAACACTTCTGGCACAGCCACAAAAATTATTGACGGGGCAGACGGAACTACCAACCAAAGCAATACTTTATTAAAAGTAAAAGTTGTGCGCGACATCGCTAACCAATTTACACTCTCTACAGATTTTACCGGAACCGGAACTGCTTATGGCATTGAGGGAACTATTACTGACGGCTCTTTTCTTACAGCAAATTCTTTTGGTCTTGTAATAAAACAATCTACCGCTTCTTTTTTTCAGAAACATTTTTTTGATGATTTTTATGCAGGGGCCATTGTTACGGATGTTGCGCCTCCGCAAATTTTAAGTTCAACTGCAATTTCTTCTACACAGTTGGATGTGTACTTTAATGAAAATTTAGATCCGGCCACTTCTCAAACTGCAGCCAATTACGTTTGTAATAATGGTGTGGGTGCAGCAACCGTTGCAACGCTGGATGCGCTTGATTTTACGCTTGTACATTTAACTTTCGGAACTCCGTTTACCAATGCGCTGTCAAATACACTTACGGTAAATGCGGTACAAGACGTGGCCGGAAATCCAATAGTAAACGGAACAACAAATTTTGTTTTTTACAATATTGCCGCACCCGTTTATAAAGATGTAATCATTACAGAAATTATGGCAGATGCGAATCCTGCCGTTGGAACTTTACCTGTTTTAGAATTTGTTGAGATCTATAACAACACTTCAACAAAAACATTTGATCTGAACGCCTGGAAATTTTCTGACGCAGGCGGAACCAACGCTACAATCAACAGCAAATATTTATTGCCCGGCCAATACGCAATACTTTGCAAGAATGCAGACACTGCAAGTTTTTCTCCTTTCGGATTGGTTGTGGGAATGAGTACCATGCCAGCCCTGAATGATGCCGGCGATGATATTTATCTAAACGACAATCTCGGAAATTTTATTGATTCTGTAAATTACGATATCAGCTGGTATCATGACGGAACAAAAGATGGCGGTGGCTGGACATTGGAACTCATCAACCCAAACATTCCCCTCAGTTGCAGTGCCGCTTCTAACTGGACAGCGAGTAATAATACTAACGGAGGAACCCCCGGACAACAAAATTCTGTTTATTCTATTGCGCCTGACGTAACCGGGCCAATTCCGCAGCAGGTTAGTATTACAGACTCTTTGCACATTACTGTTTGCTTTAACGAAATGATAGATGCAACACAAGTAACACAAACAATAAATTATTCAATAAATAATTCAATCGGAAATCCGTCTGCTGTGAGTATTTCAGGTACAAATACAAATTGTGTTGATCTTACACTTTCTGTTCCTTTACAAAATCAAACAAACTATTCTATTACCTTTTCAGGAATGGCCGATTGCTCTGGTAATGCGGTAAGTCCTTCGCTCTTAAATTTTTCTTATTATGTTCCGGGCTTCAATGATATTGTGATCAATGAGCTGCTGCCAGATCCTGATCCGCCAATTGGTTTGCCCAATTATGAGTACGTTGAATTGTATAACAGAACTGCCTACAACATTTCCCTGAACAACTGGACAATCAGTAGTCCAACCTCTACCAAAACAATTCCCAACATTGTTATTTTACCTGATAGTTTTGTTATTCTTACAGGCTCAAGCGGATTTGCTGCATACTCAGCTTTAGGCTTTAATGTTTATGAAGTAACAAGCTTTCCCGCTCTTACAAACGCCGGTTCAACCATTACACTAAAAAATTCAAACGCAAAAATTATTAATTCAGTTACTTATTCAGACAGCTGGTACCACGATGCAACAAAGCAGGAAGGCGGTTACTCTTTAGAGATGATAGATCCTTTAAATCCTTGCGGTGAAGAAAATAATTGGACCGCTTCCAATTCTATTTACGGAGGCACTCCTGGTTTTCAAAATTCTGTTTATGCATCTAATGCAGACAATGCTTCGCCAAAATTAAAACGCATTGCAGTAAATGCTGTTGATACTATTCAGTTATTTTTTGATGAGAAGATAGACAGTAGTTCTATGCTTTCTGCCAGTATTTATTCAATTGATAATCTTATCGG
>JACMLS010000083.1 GCA_014379485.1 Bacteroidia bacterium
CCAGCATTTTTCCGCCCTCAAGCAAATGTGTTTCGTAACCAATAGCCGCATCTTTTAAAGCAGCAGCGTTAAAATGACGATAATGATGATCGATGAATTGAGAAATAGGTCCTTTGTTTTTCATATGAGTGAGTTTAAAATGGTTTACAGTTTTCGGTTAGTTAGTCGGTTTTGTTAGTTGGTTCAAAAAGTTCAAGAGGTTTAATTCTTGTTCAATTGAATTTTTCTATTGTGTTCTATGTTTCTATTGTGGTTGAATTTTGAATTGGCAAATGTAAGAATATTGGGGGAATTTCCCTTACGCAAAACTCTGCATATCAAACAACCTTTTATAAGCCCCGTTCTTTTCAAGTAAGGCCTTGTGCGTGCCACGCTCAATGATCTCGCCTTGGTTCAGTACTACAATTTCATCGGCGTGCACAATAGTGCTGAGGCGGTGAGCTATTACGAGCGTGGTTCTGTTTTGCATTAATTTGGTGAGGGCGTCTTGTACCAAACGTTCGCTTTCTGTATCGAGCGCAGAGGTTGCTTCGTCAAGAATTAAAATGGGAGGGTTTTTTAGAACGGCGCGTGCAATGCTGATCCTTTGTCTTTGTCCACCGCTTAATTTACTGCCGCGGTCGCCGATGTTGCTGTGATAGCCTTCTACTAACTGCTCTATGAATTCGTGAGCGTTTGCAATTTTAGCGGCTTCCATTACTTTTTCTTTTGATACGTGTTCGTTTCCAAAAGCAATGTTATTAAAAATTGTATCGTTGAATAAAATGGGTTCTTGCGAAACAATTCCCAATAAAGAACGAAGATCAGAAGTCAGAACATTTCTGATATCAATTCCATCAATTAAAACTGCACCGTCTGTTGCATCGTAAAAACGCGGAACCATATCTGCCATAGTGGTTTTTCCGCTTCCGCTTTGTCCTACCAGTGCAATTGTTTTTCCTTTTGCGATCTTTAAATTTATTTTTTTGAGCACATAACCTTCATCTCCTTTTGTGTACGCGAACGAAAGGTCTTTGTATTCTATTTCAGAATTGAAACCAGAAAGTTTTACGGGAGCAAGGGGTTCTTTAATTTGAATTTCAGCTTCTAATATTTTATCAATACGTTCTGCCGAAGCCAAACCGCGCTGCACATTTACATAAGAAGTGGTAAGTTGTTTTACAGGCGGAACTAATTGAGAAAAAATGGCGAGGTAAGTAATGAATAAACTTCCGTCTAATTTATCGGGCTGTTCTATCACCATTTTTCCTCCCAGATATAGTATCATCATCATAATTCCTGTAACCATTACTTCGCTTAAGGGAGAAGCAAGATCATTTTTTCTGTAAACACGATTAGAAAGTTTAAAGAACTGATGGTTTACTGCCTGAAATTTTTTTCCCACAAAACTTTCTGAAGTAAAAGCCTTGATCACTTTTAATCCGCCAAGCGATTCTTCCATAATGGAAAACAAAGTACCCAACACAGTTTTGCTTTTGTGCGAAGTGCGTTTTAAACTTTTTCCTATGAGAACAATGATCAATGCAGCAATAGGAAGTAATGCAAAAGCATATAATGTTAGAGAAGGGCTTAAGTTGATTAAGAAAGTAAGGTAAAGAATTATTGTAAGCGGCTCCCTAAAAATCATTTCGAGCGACTGCATTACGCTCCATTCAATTTCCATTACATCTGTGGTCATGCGGCTCATAATATCTCCCTTACGTTCTTCGCTAAAATAACCAAGGTGAAGGTTCATGATCCGGTCCATCATTTTATTCCGCATATCGCGTACCACACCGTTTCTGATAGGTGCAACAAAATACATAGCGAGATACCTGAAAAGATTTTTAAAAAAGATCATAATGATAAACATCACACAAAGAAAAATAAGTGCTTTGAGTTTTCCGTCTTCTTTTATAAAAACTGCCAGGTAATAATTGAATTGGTTGATGACACTGTCAGCACTGATCTTTACAAGTGGTTTGCCTTTGTTAATGATCTCGTCAATACGCGAAGTATCACTTTGAAAAAGAAAAGTTAGAAAAGGAGCAACAAGTGTTAGAGAGAACAATCCGAAAATAACAGAAAAAATATTGCAGACGATATTGAGAATACCATAGTTCCAGTAACCCTTAATATAGCGAAGTATCCCAAAGAATTTTTTCACAGCCGTAAAGATAACGAAATATGGCAAGGATTATTTTACAAAGGGGTTTAATGTAAGGGAGTTGAACGGCGGATATAAGATATAAGACACGGAGATATAAGACTGGTGCACGAGGTATTTCAGACGGAAAGTCCTAACAAGCCCAGTCTTATATCCTATATCTTTTTGTCTTTTATCCGGCCCGCAGATTCTCTCCCGTTTTAATCTCTGACGGGGGTTAAAAATGTTTAAAATCGCTTCGCTCATCAGTAAAAGCCGCCTTTCCTGTAAAGCTCTTTTTCTGCCTTGCTTAAAATTTGCATCTTTGTGAGATGAAGAAAATGTTTTTAATCGTTTCGGGATGTGCGTTTATATTTTCAACACAGGCACAAACAAAAGATACTACCGCTCTCCGTTTTTCTAAGTATGTAACTGCTGCCGGCATGAAAGAAAACCTTGAAGTGCTGGCTTCTGATGCGTATGAGGGGAGAGAAACCGGAATGAAAGGGCAAAAAATGTCTGCAGATTATATTGCAAAGTGGTTTCAGAACTCCGGAATTCCGGCAATTAACGGTTCTTATTTGCAACCTTTTGATGTAGTGGTTTCAAGACCCCAGGAAATAAACCTGAGTGTAAACGGAACTGTTTTTAAGCAAGGCGAAGATTTTTATTCTCCTTCTGCATTAGTAAAAGATACAAACGTTGCTGTTGAAAAACTATTTTTTGCTGGTTATGGGATCAATGCTGACAAGTATGATGATTATAAAGGTTTGAATGTGCAGGGTGGCACTGTAATGATACTTGCCGGAGAACCAACCGACAAAAAAAA
>JACMLS010000797.1 GCA_014379485.1 Bacteroidia bacterium
AATAAAATTATTTCAAGGCGGTTCTTCATTGCTGTTTCTCTCATCTTAAGATGAACATAAAACCAGTTTTCCATAAAAAAAAGATCAGCAAATTACCATGCGTTTTCAGCGCATCAATAAGTCTCTGAAGAGAAGCTGTAACTAAAAAAGTTATTAGTACTCCTTTTCACTAAAAAAAATCTGCTTTAGCAGTTATACGAGTACGAATTAATGAAACCTTAAGCCATTCATGTGCTTTATAGTCTATATTTGGCACAGCACTGAACAAGACACGCAGGTTTTTATTTACAACCTTAATTAAACTTAATAAATAAAAGATGAAACTAAAAATGTACGACCCACCCGGGTTTATGACCGACTTTGATAAAATTCCAGGTCAGCTTGAACAATGGAGCAATGCAATTTCTGGTTGGATAAACGGATCTATACAAAGCGAAGTTAAAAAGTTTAAAGATGCGGGGTTTCCCAATGCAACAGTTCAGTTCTTTAATGCAACAGAACAAGATTTAAAAGGATTAAGTCTTGATCAGGATATTATCTGGAACGCTTTTCCAAGAACTTTGATACTTGGTTACGGTGGTAAACAGTTTGCTTACCCGCTTACAGAAAAACTTTTTTCGCTTACAGCACCAAGACCGGGCTTGCCAACAGCGCCTCCATTCTATACAGACCCAAAAGGTTCTGATATGTGGAGCAAATTAGTTTACCGGCCGCTTGATGAATATTGCGAATGGAGAGTAGAACGCGACCCCACAACAAAAAAAATAATACGGGTAACTTTTACTTCTGAACCGCCTGAATACTGGCAGGCATTGCACGGCGACGAGCTGCAGGATGTTAACGGAAAGTTTGCCTACAAATTTACGGGCGACAGAAAACTGATGCTTGATCTCTATCATCAATACATATCGCCAAAAGTAAAACTAGAAGATCTGCAATGCAAACATGAGTATTATTACTACCAGGGAAAACAAAAAGTTGTAGTGTTCAGAAAAGGAGATTACAATCCGTACAACCCCTGGAATTCTACAAAGGGAATTATGCACCTTGCCCATCCTAACAATTTTATTGCAGCAGAAATTCAATTAGGTTCAGATGCCACAGTAATGAGACAAAAAAACGGAATACCTGTTGTGCAGGCAGACGCACTTATTTGTTGCGGTGGTTACGGTGGAACTTCGCGCAACAGCGACCCCACCATAGGCGCAAGTGTAAATGACCTTGCACGCCTTGGAGCCATGATAACGCTAAAAAATCCGGTTGGTTTGTATATACACGATCTGAATACTGAAGGATTTACAAAACCCAACGGAGAAGTAGTTGACCCAAAAGAATATTTTAAAGTACTGAGAGGAAACGAAAAAGAAGGAATGATAGAGCGAGCAGTATTTGAAGTACCGGCAAGCGAAGGTTTTACTGTTGGCGATATTAAAATTGGCGGAGTACCCATTAAATGGGGAGGACAAATTGCAGACCATATTAATATAAAAATTACAGGTACAGCAGTTGGACTCGGCTCCATTAAAAACCCTATGTTGCCTTGCGCCACTTACTGTTGTATTAATGAAACAAAACCACTTGCACTTACAAGAGTAATTGATGTGGGAGACAAGCAACCCGCAGGTTACCAGAAAGCGTTTTTATTTGAACAGGGAACTTTTGGTAATACAGCAGAAACGCTAAAACCAAAATCATTATTGAAAACCAAAGCAAAAAAAACAGCCAAATCAAAACCTGAAAAATCAACTGTACCACCGCACAAAAAAAGATAGCTTGTTTGTTTTACAATTAAATAAAAACATTAATCAATTATAAAAATGGATACTTCTAAAAATAAAACTCCGCTCAAAAATCTGGGGGCGCTTAACAGGCAGAGCGGGCCTGCAACCAACCAAACTCCTGTAGAACCTGTATTGGATATACATGATATACAGGGAAACGCAGTGCCCGGTTTTAATAAACCCCATCAATACATTTTATGTTATAAGATTGGCGAAATTAAACCTTGCAAAGAATTTCTGAAAAAAATAATTTCTGAAATTTCTTCGTTGGAAGAAGTACTTGCTTTCAGAAGAATTTACCGCGCAAGAAAGAAAAAGCTGGGAGTAAAACCAAATACAAACGAACTGAGCGCAACATGGCTTAACATTGCATTCTCTTATGCGGGAATAAAAAAATTATCGCCAAAAAAATGTTCGTTTAAAAGCGATGCGTTTAAAACTGATCTTGAAATAAGGTCTCCCCTACTCGGTGATCCAACCGATCCGCAAAACGAAGGAAATCCAAACAACTGGATTTTTGGAAGCAAAGACAAAGTTGCAGAAATTATGATTCTTATTGGAAGTGACAAGCAGCAGGATCTTTTAAATAAAACCGCGACCATAGAAAAACTTGCGCTTGATAATGGTCTGCACTTTATTTATGGAGAAGAAATGAATACTTTAACCCACGATGGAATTACAGGGCAGGAACATTTTGGATTTAAAGATGGCATTTCTCAACCGGGTGTAAGAGGCCGCCTTTCTGATTTGCCTGCAGATTATTTACAGGAAAGATATATTTCTGAAGAAGTGGTACCCGATTCTCTTTTGTACGGATACCCCGGCCAGTTTCTTTCGTGGCCCGGCGAATTTCTTTTTGGTTACCCAGCGCAAACTTTAGATCCGCTCATTCCAGGTCTTGTAAGAGAAGAATCAGAAGACTGGACTAAGAACGGTTCTTTTCTGGTATTCAGAAGATACAGGCAAGACGTAAAACTGTTCTGGAGTTTTATGAAAGAAAACGCAAAAAAATTGCTTGACGAAAAAACTTTTGATGATATGACTCCGGAAAAATTGGCCGCTATGCTTATTGGCAGGTGGCCAAGCGGCGCGCCTTTTGCACGTGTACAAAATAAAGATGATAAAGAATTAGGTGCAGACCAAATGGCCAATAATTATTTCAGATACGCATCAGATTCTTGCCCCGCAAAAATGGCAAATGGTTACAAAGATACTTTTCCACAGGCCAAAGCAGATCCGGTTGGACTTACTTGCCCAATGGGAGCGCACGTAAGAAAAGTAAACACAAGAGACTCATCAAACGATGCTGGTGGTACATTGGCCAGTTTTAATCAGCGCTTACTAAGAAGAGGATTACCTTTTGGCCCTAGATTAAAAGATCCGCTTGACCCGCATGAAAAAGATCCGGTAAACGGCAACAGGGGTTTATTATTTTTATCGTATCAAACCTCAATTGAAGATCAGTTTGAGTTTTTAAATAACCGGTGGATGAGTAATCGTTTTGCACCGCGCAGCCCTTCTGAAAACGATATTACTATTGGCCTAAACGGCAATTACGGAGAACATGCAGAAAGAAAAAGTATGGTCTTTGATAAAAATGCTGCAAAGCACAATCTTTCAACAAAAGACCAATGGATTGTACCAACGGGTGGCGGATATTTTTTCAGCCCCTCAATAAGTTCTATTGAAACGGTTTTATCTGCTTAGTTCTTAACAAAGCAAATTCATTTGTGTGAAAAATAAAAACGGCCCTGAGAAATTGAGGGCCGTTTTTTATGAAACTAAATTGATTTCTGTTACAAATAGTATTCTATCCTTTCTGCGCATCTATTAAAACCTCTTCAACCATTTTAAAAAGAATTTCGAGCCTTACGGGTTTTGAAATGTAATGTACACCGCCCGCATCCATTGCTGCTAATGCATGATACTCATCACTACTGGCGCTTAAAAAAACAACAGGAATATTTTTTGTAAGAATATTGTTTTTAAGATCGTGGCACAAACCAATTCCGTTTTGCTCGGGCATTAAAATATCTGTAATGATAATATCAGGCAACCAGGTAAGTAAAATTTGCTGCGCTTCAATTCCGTTCATTGCAACACGCACTTCAAATTCGCGCTTTTTAAAATTGTACGATAAAAATTCTGTAATATCATACTCATCATCTACAATCAGAATTTTTTTCTTGTGCATTTTTCTTTGGTTTATACCAAGAGCAAAAATAGAAAGGAGGTGTGACCGGAAAGTTTAGCTAAGGTTGCGCCAAGGTTAATTAAATGGAGAGATAAGATCAAAACCAGTTAAGGAATTGCTCACTTTTTAAAAAAGCTTTGTGCAATAAGTGTATAAGAAGCATCTTAAAAACATATTGATTAATATGAGGTATTTGTTTTGCACATTTTCATTTATTGCTTTACTGATCAGCGAAGTTTGTTCGCAAAATGAGACTGACAGTATGAAAATTAAAAAAATTCAACTCACCTGTACTAAAATTGATCTTGATACAAGTTATACGAACAAAACAGTTCGTGAAGTTGATTCTCTGAGTTACCTTACTTCATTAACCGGCTATTTTAAAAACAGAAAATTGATTAAAATTTTCTGCAATTATAAATCATTGAGGAGTTGGAATAAAACAACTGAATTTTACTTATTGAATGATACCTTAATATGCATTAATGAAAATGAAAAGGAGCCCGATACTCATGGCAGTGCACCTTTTATGAGATCTTGCAGTTTCTATTTTGAAAATGAGAATTTGATCAGATCAGACTCATGTTGCTGGACATCCTTCGCAGATGGGAAAAAACACTATGATTTATTTGATACTAATTGGGAGAAAAAATACATGGATGTCTGCAACAGGTACAAAAAATTGCTCACAGCCAAATAACCGTGTTACAAATTCTAATTGCAGCTTAGATAATGAAACCATTCATCGGTAAAATCACACCATTCAATTTAATTTTGCTCACTAAATCGATTGTGGTTAAATGTTGAAAAGACTCTTTGGAATCAACTATTTATCCGATAAAATCTCGTTTTCGTTCGCTTTGTTTTTTTACCTTTGATTCAGTTAAAAAGCCCCTTTCTATAAACCTATATATAAATAACAAAATTTAAAAAGATGAAAAAAATCACTACCCTGTTTACCGCTTTACTGCTCGTTTCGGCAGTTACTGTTTCAAAAGCCCAATCTACCTGTTCGTGGGCAAAAAAAGCAAGCGGAACCAATGAAGAATGGCCAAGTTCAATGGCAACTGACGCTGCCGGC
>JACMLS010000798.1 GCA_014379485.1 Bacteroidia bacterium
CATTAATTCCGTTTCCGGTTAAATGAACATAATATATGCCTTCTGCGCATGCGCCCAGGTCAATCTTTTCTTTAGAAAAATTTGTTACTTCTGAAGAATAAATTTTCTTGCTCTGCAGGTCAAAAACTTCTATACGGGCAAAATCAACCGTTTGGTCTAAGGTAACTTCAAAAACCCCGTTGTTTGGATTTGGAATAAGACTTAAGGTAAGTTTTTTATTAGTCTGTAAATCGCCTGGCCTGTAATATTGAACAATGCTTGAATCAATATCGTAGGGATCTGATACCGTGCGCATGGCGGTGCAGCTCATGCCTGGTTTTAATACAGCGTTTGCTCCGAACTGAACACTGAAACCCGGATTTGCTTTTATTACATTTTGTGCTTCAAAAGTAAAGTCAGCGCCTTTGTGTATGATAAGGGGAGTTGAACTTTGCCCAAGAAAAATATTGTTTTGGCACCTTATTGTTAAGCTGTTGTTAGGTTGATAATCTCCAGCGGGCCAATATTGCCCATCCAGATATAAATCGTTGCTGTAACATTCAATTTCACCTCCGGGACTTCCTGTTAACCCAAAAATATTATCGGGGTTTAGATGTCCCCTCGTTGGACCGCTGCTTGCCCAGAAATCCGCGAATCTTGCAAAATTTGCAGTTTTGGTATTTGAACAGTTTTCGCCACCAATAACAGGAGATGCAATTCCTGATAAAGCACCTATTACCCTTTGATTAAACATTAGTGATGAGCCAGATGAACCCTCTTGCGTGCGGCCATTTTGCCAGACAACGTTGTAGCGGAAAGGAACTGGAAAATTATTACCTACCAATGCTCCAACAGTGCTGCTTATTTTTTTTATATCTCCATCGGGATGATGAAAATTGTAAAACTGATCGTTAGACAGGATTGTAATTGGGTTAACGCTCCATCCGGCATAATAGGGATTAAAATGCGGTGGAATAGGTTGATTTATTTTCAGCACAGCAATATCCAGAAAAGGGTCCTCATCAATCAGGGTTAGTCCCACCAGTTCATAGCGCTGTTGTTTTGAAGGAGAAGAGAACGGGTCAGACTTATAAGGATTTGGATTACAATCAGCATTAGAGTAATTAAAATAGATTCTACTGGTGCCCAAGCTTACTATTGGCCCCGTAGTGGCAAAGCCGGTGTGAATGCAATGAGCGGCCGTGATAATTATGTTCTGTTGCTGATTATCGTCTCCATTCGAGAATCCTTGCCTCAGCAGTGTGCAGCTACATTCGTTGTACGGACTTGAAGGACTTGAGCTATTTGTAAACTCAACCTTAATTGTTGCGCGGGAATCATTATTTACTACACCGGATGGGGGGGCAGGAGAAGCCTGGCTGCAATATGCATTATCGTTGCATGAAAGCGAGGTTTGAGATAAAAGAACTTCTCTCTGAAAAAGAAGAGCTATAAGAAAAGGAAATATCTTTTTCATTGGTGTTTTCGTTTTAATTAACGTTTTGTAAAGAATTTTTTTACTTACTGTTTATTCACCTGTTTTTTCAGTTCTTCCATTTCTTTTTTAAGTTCAATAAGGTAGAGTGTCAATTCTTCAATTTTCTCCATTTGAGTTTTGCAGAGTTCTCCTAAATTAGCACCGTTCTTTTCTACCTCCTCAGCTGTTGGCACGTTTGGTAAATGATGATTCTTTTTAATATACGTTTCAACGTCCGTTAAAGGCATCAACTTATAAGTATTGCTGAAAACATAATCAGGAAAATTGGCCAATGTAACTTCTATTGATCTTGCATAAACAAAGCCTGAAGATTTTACTTTAAAATTAGTTCCTGTAAGATCAGTTACTTCAATTGCACTGGGCGCAGTTGAGCCGGAAACTGAAGTATTCATATTGATTTTTATTCCGGAGGCTACGGCTAATTTAAAACCTGGAGGAATAAAATTTGTGCCAATGCCTGTTGACCCATCGCCGTAAACCAGGAAAGTTTCTGCAAATCCGCCCTCACTGTTTTGAACTGCCAGGGCCTTGGTTAAATTTTTATTGACCTGTATGTGCACATTATAACCCCCAATAACAGTTTGTGTTGTTTTCGAGATAATGCCTGTTTTTGTTCCTGCGTCAATATTTAAAGCCTCGTTTACAGAAGGAATACTTCCGTTAGGAAAACCGATTTGCACACAGCTTGAAAAATGACCAGCCCCGTTGTTATAGAGCACAATATTTTTATCAAAGTTATTTGGCGTTAGCTCACGGCCAATTGATAAAGCTTCTATAAAATTTGTTGACCTTGTATTGATCTGCGTTCTTCCATCACATAACACAGAAAAAGTTGACTTGTAATTAAATGGCGCAAGACTCGTTAAAGTGTTAAGGTCAAGTACTGTAATGCTTTTAGCATCGTTATGGCTGGCAGCAAAAACCGCGTTGTAAGAATTTGGGTTGGTAACACTGCTTTCTATCCAAAGACCAAGATTGCCTGAATTATCGTAAGAATTAAGAATACCGGCACCTTTAACAGATAACCCTTTTCCTGCATAAATTCTGCCCGAAGGTCCTGCCACCGGATTAATGACGCTCACAATTCCTTCTGTAGCAACATCTCCGTTTCCAAATACAGTAAATAATTCTTTAAATCCTAAAGATGTCGATGCAGGAAAATTTGTGTTTACAACGCTTAATGCCTTTGTAGTAACGTTGTTTATTTCAAATACGGAATTGTATGAGTTGTTGTTAGTGCTGTGATCTGTCTTTACCCATAAACCACCGGCACCTGAATTATTATACGCATTAATGGTAGCGACCTGCAAAACCTTTGCCTGCCCTGCATAAATTCTGTTCAAAAACCTCGCCTCGCCCGTTACATTTTGCGTGCCGTTTACATCCAGCTTACTCACTGGCGTGGATGTGCCAATACCTACAAAGTTGCCAGCGCTTGACTCGATGTGTACAGATGGTTGGTTATTCGCTTTCAAAACAAAATCAACATTATCACAGGTTCCTATTGCTGCATCACCGCCAGGTGGAAGAATATACGTACTCAATGTATTTCCACCCAGAGCCCAATCAGGTACTCCTGGGTTACATGCACCGCCACCCGGAAGAGGAAGCACAGGCCCCACTTTTAAATTTCCGCCCGCATCTACATAAACAGACCTGTCTCCTGTACCTGCAAGTGTTGTTGCCGTAATGTTTCCGCCAAAACGTGCGTTGCCGTTTATGTTTGTTCCGGCTGTTGAGGTGTTGTACATTTCTCCGCTTGCCGGGTCAACGCTCCATAACGATGCAGGCATTGGACCCCAGGTTCCGTTTCCGTATAATACGTCTGTTGAATTTCCAACACCGAGAGGAGAAACACTTCCTCCTGCATCTGTAAGTAAAATTCTGTTTGTACTTCCTTGCCATGCCTGGTTAATTAGTTTTCCGTTAACGCGGGCATCTCCGTTCACATCTAAATTAAATGCCGGTGAGGTGGTTCCTATTCCAACAAACCCCAACGTTTTATTGTACATATCGTTTGGATTGCCTGCTGTGGTCCAAAATTGGGGAGAAGTTGGAAGATCGCCCCAGCTTCCATTATCAAACAACACCTGCCCGTTATTACTAAAATCCAGTTTAAATAATTCTCCGCTTTGGTTAGAATAAACCAAGCCTGAGTTTGCGCCCTGAAAATTATTGAGAAGAAAATTTCCGTTCGGTTTAAACCGGCCCGCGTTCTGGTTGTTTACTTTAAAAATAAGCGGGTTGTTATTAAGCGTTCCAACAAAATTTCCGTTTGAGGTATTGTTTCCGTTTACGGTCCAGTTGTTTCCGTTTTGGGCAATGATGGTTCCGCAGACAAATAATGCGGGCAGTATACTGCTGATTGATTTTCTCATATTGTTTTGAATTTATGTTTCAATTTCTGACCGCAAGTTGAACACGACTCTGAGAAAATGAAACGCAGATTTAGTATTTTATGCGTTGAGAAATAATAAGTGGTCAGTTTTCTGAGTCAGAATAAAAAATAAATTTCTCTGTTTTATCTTTTTATCCACGCGGCGGATAAAAGGAGGAATTATTTCCAATCTTGTTTTATTTGGAGAAAAAATTAAACACCCAGCCAGGTAATGAACTCTTCTTTTTTTGTTTTAGAAAGCGGAATTTCTTCGTTGTCTTTCATTCTTATCAGCCCACCTTCCTCTCGCGTAAAACGGGTAACATGCTGCAGGTTGATGATGTGTGACTGATGCACTCGCATAAATTTTTTGCTGTGAATGCCCTGGCACAAAGCGGTTTCAAAATCCTTGAGCGTTTTAGGAACAAGAGAAACTTTTCCGTCTTCAAAAAAAATGCGTGTGTAATTAGAGTCTGCTTCCAGCCTGACGATCTCTGAAGCATTAACGTATACCATGCCATCTTTATACGGAACGGCTATTCTTCTATTACTCTCCTGCTCAAAGCCTTTTAATAACTGAGCAACATCGGGCGGATTTTGTTTGCTGTTTTGCAGATCTCTTACCCGCTGAATTGCAAGAGTCAGATCATCTGTATCAATAGGTTTGAGCAGGTAATCAAGCGCATTGTTTTTAATTGCCTGCAGGGCATATTCTTCATGCGCGGTAGTAAAAATAAGGTGAAAATTGGTAAACGTAATTTTTTTTAAAAGCCCGAAACCATTCATAAGCGGCATGTTGATGTCTAGAAAAACAATATCGGGCCTGTAATCATCAATCAGCTTTATTCCTTCTTCGGGATTGCAGGAGGAAGCAACGATCTTAACGTCATTCACTTTTTTTTCGAGCAACAGTTTAAGGCTGTTAATTCCTTTTTGCTCGTCATCAACCACTATGGCGTGCAGCATATGCTTTGGCTATTTATTTATCAAAGGTATTATTATTTCTACAAATGTTCCGTCGGTTCTTGTTTCTTCTTTATCCACTATCCTGATCCCGCATTCAACATTCATTGCCTGTCCCAATAAATACAAACGCTGTTTTATAAAATCTATTGCAAGCGATTTATGCTGCACCGGGCCTTTTTCTATTTTTGCGGCCGCATTTCTTCCGATTCCATTATCATCTACCCGGCAGTAAATTGTTTTTTTGTCTCTCTCAGAAAAACTGATCTTTAATTTCCTTTCTCCTTTTTTTGGAAGAAGGCCATGCCATATTGCATTTTCTACAATAGGTTGCACCATCATTTGCGGGATTCTTAATGCGGCAGAAATATGTTCGCTCTTTTTTATTTCAAAATCAAAGGAGGCGCCAAAACGTAAAGATTCCAGCTCGAGATATTTGTGCAATATGTCCATTTCATCTTCCAGGCTTAAGCTTTCGGCTGTGTTACTTTCTATTAGCTTTCTTATTAGTTTGGCAAATTTGGATAAATATTTTTGAGCGTTGTCATTGTCCTGCTGCAAAATAAATTCCTGGATAGAGTTGAGCGAATTGAAAATAAAATGAGGATTCATTTGTGCTTTTATAACTCTTATCTGCAATTCCTGCATTTCTGATTTTATACGGTTCTTTGTTTTTTCTGCTTGTAAAATTCTTTTGTTACGAATAAAAAAAAGCAACCAGGTCAGCAGGGCTACACCAAGTATTTCCAGTAAAATAAACCACCACGTTTTCCAGAAAGGAGCTTGAATGCTGAATGAAGCAGATTGCACGGCTTTGATCCAGCGTCCTTCACTATTCTTTGCTTCCAGCATAAAAACAAATTCGCCCGATGATAAGCCGGGAAACGAAACTGAAGTTTCATTTGTATAATTCCATCCCGCTTCATTACTGAGCCTGTATCTGAAAAGCGTTTTATCTTTATTCCAGTAAAACAAGGCTTCGTATTCAAACCTGATTGCTGAAACATTGTGCGAAAGCAGGTTTTGCTTTTCTGTATTCATTGTTTGGCCTGCCACTTTCATTGCTGTTATGTAAACCCTGTCTTCCTTTTTTTTTCTTTCCAATGAAAAAAAACAAAGATCACTTCCTGATCGCAGAACAATTTTTTTTCCCCAAATTTCAAAATCATTTATCTCAATAAAATCTCCCAGTTTATTTAAAGAATAATTGATTATTTCATAATCACCCGATCCCCTGTAAATTATTTCTGAGATCCCAAGGTTTGTATTAACCCATATTGTATCCTGTTTTGTTTTTACCGACCTGCAAATGTTGCTCAGCAATCCGCGGGAAGTATTTATTGTGTCGAAATTTTTTTTGTTTTTAATTATAAGGCCATGATCTTTTGTGGCAATAACCAGTTTGTTTTTACAGAGGGCAAGACCCTCTACACGGTAATCAAGCACCTTGTCTTTCTGCGAAATTTCCTTTTGGCCCACATATGTGTACAGACCGTGTAAGGCACCTACGGAACATTTTGTTTCTTCC
>JACMLS010000084.1 GCA_014379485.1 Bacteroidia bacterium
CATAATCTGGCGTACTAAAATCTACCGCAGAGGTAATATCAAACCTTCCATCCCAAACTGTTCTGTATAAACCTTTTTTTGCAGGTTGTTTCAATTGGCGTACGGTATTATCCTGTATGTCTGTGATCAGAATTAAAACGTATGGAGCTTCTTCACGATCTTCTAAACGCAAAGAGTCTGCAGACGGATAAAAAATTTCTTGCTTGTTTTTTGCTTTTTCTTTTTCTGAGGCCTTTCTTTTTTCTTTGATTGTTTTATAATCATCTTTCAAAAACCAGGTAATGGTTGCACCTATTGGCGGATTGTCTGTTTGAAAAAATGATTCGCCCTGAAAAGATTTTCCCTTATGGCCAAAAGGAACACTCTGGTTAAAAACCAATCCGTCTTTTACCGGAAGTATGGTTGCCTTTTTTTCGAAGTCTTCGTTTTTTAATTTCTGAAGCGGAGAATAATCGTCCATCACATAAAAACCTCTTCCAAAAGTTGCAATAACAAGGTCTGTTTCTCTTTTCTGAATTGCAATTTCTCTTACACTTGTCAGCGGCAAGCCATTCATAAATTTCATCCAGCTCTTTCCGCCATCAAGCGTAAAATAGATTCCGAACTCTGTTCCGCAAAATAAAAGATCAGGATTTACAAAATCTTCGGTAATACAATAAACAGAACCTCTTGCAGGTAAATTGTTCGAAATGTTCGACCATGTTTTTCCCTTATCGTTACTTTTCATCAGGTAAGGTTTAAAATCTCCTTGTCTGTGATTGTTGAAACAGGCGTAAACAATATTTTCGTTGTGCTGAGATGCAACAATGTTCTGCACGAAAGATTGATCTGGTACACCTGCAAAAGAAGAAATCTTTGTCCAGCTGCCGCCATTGTCAGAAGTTATCTGTATTAAACCATCATCTGTACCGGCAAAAATTAAATTTTCGTTTTTTGGAGACTCACATAATGAGGTTATATTTCCGTAAAAAGAAGTGCTTTGGTTTTTTGCAACAGCATCCATACTCCAGATTTTTCCCATTACCGGAATTTTATTTCTGTCAAGTCCTTTGCTCAGGTCGCCGCTAATTTCTTTCCAGGTATTTCCGTGATCATCTGACCTGTAAACGCGCTGCGATGCAAAGTATAAACGTTTGTTAGAAAAATTACTTATCA
Organism: Bacteroidia bacterium; assembly: GCA_014379485.1. Lineage (GTDB taxonomy): Bacteria > Bacteroidota > Bacteroidia > B-17B0 > Aurantibacillaceae > AM-1111. The sequence goes on from JACMLS010000084.1 coordinate 1,156, forward strand.
GCAAAGGCGCATCCCAGTTCCAGCGGTTGGCTGTTTCGTCTTTTTTTTCCTGCGGTTTTATATCCACTACCTCACCGCTTTTTTTATCATAACGTATCAATCCGCCATACTGCCATTCTGAATAAATAATGTTTGGATCGGTTGGATCTACCAGCGATTTAAATCCGTCGCCACCAACAGTAACAAACCAATCTGTATTTATAATGCCGCTTGAAGAAATTGTTCTTGACGGGCCTCCTAAAGAATTATTATCCTGCGTACCGCCGTATACATTATAAAAAGGCAGTGAATTATCTGTAGTCACCCTGTAAAATTGTGTGAACGGAAGATTGGTTTTAAACTGCCAGGTTTTTGCAGCGTCATAAGTTTCATACAAACCACCATCACAACCCATCAGCATGTGATTGGTGTTTTCCGGCTCAATATAAAGTGCATGGTTATCTACGTGCTTGTGTTTTTCTCCCATGCCTTTAAAACTTTTTCCTCCGTCTGTTGTTACTTGTGCCCAGGTATCAAGCGAAAAAACTTTATCGGCATTTTTAGGATCAGGAATAATTTCCTGGTAATAATTTCCGGCAGTTGCCCACTCACTTCTTTTTTCCCAGCTGGCGCCACGATCTGCAGAGCGGTAAAATCCTTTGTCATCGCCATTAGCTTCAACAATGGCATACAACAGGTCTGAATTTACAGGAGACATAGCAAGGCCGATTCTTCCTGTTTCACTGGCAGGTAAGCCGTTCGATAGTTTGTCCCATGTTGTACCTGCGTCTGTACTTTTGTAAATTCCAGATTCAGGGCCGCCGCTTATATAAGTCCATTCGTGCCTGCGTCGCTGATGTGCTGCTGCGTAAATTATGTTGGTGTGATTCGGATCTATTAAAACATCGTTGCAACCGGTATTTTCAGAAATAGAAAGCGCCTGTTTCCATGTTTTACCACCGTCAGTTGTTTTGTAAATTCCTCTTTCTCCTCCGGCATTCCACAAAGGGCCGTAAGCGGCAACGTAAACAATATCTCCGTTTGTTGGATCAATAGAAATTCTGCCAATGTGTTCAGATTTTTCTAGGCCAACTTTTTTCCAACTCTTACCTGCATCTTCTGATTTGTATAAACCATCTCCGTATGCAACAGAACGTTGGTTATTATTTTCTCCTGTACCCACCCAAACCACATTTGGGTTTGACGGGTCAATTGAAATGCAACCTATAGAATAAGAACCGTACGAATCAAAAACGGGGCTAAAAGTAATTCCGTTGTTTTCTGTTTTCCATACGCCTGAACTTGCACCCACCACATAGTATTCAGATTTATTTTTGGGATTAACGGCAATGTCGCCAACGCGGCCTGAAGTAACTGAGGGTCCTATGCTCCTCCACTTAAATGCAGAATACGTTCCTTCGGTTTGAAGAGTAGATTTTTTCTCTGCTTCTTTTGCAGGAGCAGGTGTGGCCTTATTTTTTTGAGAGAATGCGCAACCGGCAACAAGAAAAATAAAGGTAAATGAAATGGCTGTTTTCATCTGGCTGTTTTTGTGAGGTACAAAGCTAAATTTTTATTTGAATTCCTTCCGGTAAAATTACACAAACGGAAGGGCCGATTTACTTATCTTTGCTCTGCTCTATGGAAATAAAAGCAGGCAATTTCAGATTTACTTTTCCCTATCCTTTGGTTTTGCTTCTGCTTGCCATTGCTGCATTATGGCAATTTGCGTTTTTAAAAAATGGTTTGCAATGGGATATTCAGGATGCCATGCTGCCCTGGCGTTATTTTGCAGGAGAAAATCTTAAGAACGGAATGTTTCCTTTGTGGAATCCGTATCAGCAATTCGGTTATCCCTTTTATGCAGACCTGCAGTACACCAATTGGAATCCGGAAGTATGGATTATTGGAAACCTGGGCGGGTACACCCTTTATACTTTATTCTTCCTCATCATTTTTTATGTATGGATGGCTGGTTACGGAATGTACCGCCTCGCTTTGTTTTTTAACGGCAATAAACAGATCTCTTTTTTTGTTGCCTGTTGTTATATGCTAAGTGGTTGCATGATCAGTCACCTGCAGCAGTTTGTGGTAATAATTGGCCTGGCGTGGATTCCGTTTGTGTGCTGGCAGTTTTTTGAATTCATAGAAAATTTAAAATGGAAAAATGCGGTTGGCTTTTCTGTTTTTTTTTATTTGCTGATGGTAAGCGGATACCAGGCGCTGGCTTTTATGCTGGTGCATTTTTTCTTAGCCGTAATTGTCTATAAACTGTTTTTATGGAGGAAAGAGAAAAAAAAGATCATTTCATTTTTAATAAAAGGAAGCGTTGTTGCTCTTTTTTGCGGAGTGCTCGTTGCTCCTGTTATTATAGCGACCATGCAATCTGCAGATTATGTGGGGCGATTAAAATCAGGCGTTAGTTTAGGTGAGGCACAACTCTCGCCTTTTTCACCTCAGTCACTTGTTTCACTTCTTTCGCCCGCAATTTCAGCAAAGGCCGGCTGGTTAAGTACAGATTTCACCTGCACAAATATTTTTTTCGGGTTTATTGCTTTTTTCCTTTTCATATTTTCTTTGTTTCAGAAAAAAAATGTCTTGCAAAAGATAATACTTGGCTTCATTTTTATTTTTCTTTTAGCCTCTTTCGGAAATTACACGCCGGTAAGGAAAATACTTTTTGATTTTGTTCCTTTAATGAATTTGTTCAGGATACCGGGCCTTTTCAGAATCGTTGTGCTCTTGCTCATTTTAATGTTTATTTCCATTTCATTGCCTGCTATACAGGAATTAAAACGTAAAATGAAACTGATCTTTTCTGTTTCAGTTTGTTTGTATGGGGGGCTTTCCGTTTTCTCTTATGTCCTCGCAAAAAAATCGGGCTTCGCTTTTTCAAATAATGAAACAGATGTTTTTACTGCAGTTCATTCAGCCTCTGTATGGGAACTGGTTTTTTATCAATCAGTTTTTTTTAGTTTTATTTCTATTATCGGTTTAATTTTTAAAACCGGCAACAATGATGTTTTGCGCTGGAGAGTCATTTCTGTTGTTTCTGTATTTTCTCTTATTGCAGGTGTTCAGTTCAATATTTACATTAATGCTGCTGCTGAGTCTGATCCTGCAGCACTTTGTAACTGGATAAAAGAACAGCCAAAGGGATTTCCTCTTCCTGCCAATTCAGGTATTGCAAAATGTGAATCTTACATTGAAAAGAATTACAGGGTTTACAGGAATGTGGGAAATTTTGTAAAGCAAGCGCAAAAAAACGATTTTAGTTCGTTTAGATTTAATGCAGCAGACCGCCTTGCAGATTCTTTTCCCGAAATTCAGAACCAATTGTACAATTACCCGATCGCCTATTTGTCTGACAGTGTTGTTACAAAAGAAAAGTATAAAAATTTTAAACTGGATACTGAGTTTGAAACAGATTCTTTCCGCGATAAAGAATACGGATGGTTTTCATTTCCCAAAGAAAAAAGAATGCTCTCGTTTTTTGATAATGGAATTTCTCCCGAAAAAAAATCAGGACTCAAAAAGAATGAATCAGATAGTGTTACCTGCTCTAAATTTTTTCCGAATGAAATGGAATTTTCTGTCTCAAACAAAAACAAGGTAATTTTTAATTTACAACAAAGCGAATTTAAAGGATGGAAAATTACCGATAACGGAAACCCGGTTACAGAAATTTATAAAAACGCAGGCCTGTGTATGTCTTTTATTC
>JACMLS010000799.1 GCA_014379485.1 Bacteroidia bacterium
ATGATCGGCGACTTAACTAACGCTGGTTTTAAGGGTATGAACGCTGATTTTTAACAAATACCGTTTTTTTAGTTCAATCGTTCAAATCCTACTCAAATATGACAAGGAAAGTGAAGGAAAAAAATGAAAAAAAAAGCCATTTGTAGCGATAAATTCGCAATCTTTGAATAGCAAAAATCTGCATGAAGACGAATCTGAAATGAAAAACACCAAGCTTATCCAATTGTTGTCTTCATTAAAAAAAACGGAGATAAAATCGCTGAAAAAATGGTTAAAATTTTCTCTTCCAGAGGGTAGCAGGGCAAATGAGCTCTTTGAATATCTTGAGCCCTTTTACCCCGATTTTGAAAAATTACCTGCATCGCAGGAAAAGATTTCCGAACAAATCATTCCGGGGAAACCTTTTCATGCAAGTAGTTTCAGGAACATAGTTTCAGATCTTTTAAATTCGATAGAAGAACACATTGTCTGGATGAATCTCAAGAGCAAACCCCTTTCTCAGGATTATTTGTTGCTTGGTGAGTATTATAACCGCGATGTTGAAGACCTGTTTCAGATGCGCTTAAAGAGTTCGCGCGCCTTGTTAAAGGAATCCAAAGAACCCACGCTCTCTAATAGTTTAAATTCATTTTTGATTGACGAGCAGGAGTACGCTTATGTGTATTTTAAAACTGCACCGGCAAGACAAAAAGCGTTTAAAACATTTCCTTCTGAAAAAATTTTGAGATCGCTTAATAGAATGTTCCTGACGCGTTACCTGTACTATTACGCTATTGGTTTGGATAATGAACGTATGTTCGGAATAAGTAATATAATCAATTCTGCAGAAAGTAAACTTGTGCTTGAACTGGCTCAGGATTATAAAGATGATGTATTTATTCAGACAAGATTATTATTGATTCAATTGACGCAAAAAGAAACGAAGGAAACATTTCCTCAGTTAACAAAACTGCTTGCTTCTGCTGAGTTTAAAAACCAGCATGCAGAAGAGAAAGTAGATGTAATTGCAACTTGTTACAATTATGTTCAGAAACTTTATGTTAAAGGCGAAGAATCCAGGTTGCCCCAGTTAATTCAGATGCTTGATTTTTCTCTCGAGCATGAGGCGCCTATCCGTAAAGGAAAAATTTCTGAATCCTTTTTTTGTAATTACGTTTTCTTTAACTTAATGGTGAACAATGTAAGTAAAACCGTAAAGTTCATTAATGAGCATAAAAAAATGCTGCAACAGGCTACCGCTGAAAGCGCCACCAATTACACGCTTGCTCAGGTTGAGTTTCATAAAAAAAATTACGACAAGGTTCTGCAGCTTCTTCGTAATGTTCATTCTGCAAATCCGCAAAGGTTTTTGGGAATAAAAAATCTTTTACTGAAAGCGTATTTTGAAAAGGAAGAATTTGAAAATATCAGCGGCATCATTGATACTGTTCGTCATAAACTGATCAACGAAGAGTATTTTTCAAAAGAAAATATTCTTGCTCAAAAAAACTTTATTAAATTCCTGTTGCAGCTGGTAAGTTTCTGTACCCAGCAAAAAGTGCAGAAGAAAGAAGTACTTAATGATCTGCTTGGTAAGCTTAAGAAAACCGAATTTGTTAATCATAAAGATTGGTTAATTGCTAAATTTAGTTCTTAAGATCAGGTTCTTTTTGGAAACATAAAACCTTGAAGATTCAGTGAACAATTAAATAATTATTCGTGAAATCAATCTCTAAATATTTTTTACTCTTTGTTTTGCTGATCTGCTCTTTAAAAAGAAGCGGGGCCCAGATGAATATTGATTCGCTGCAGCAGGTTTTATCACAAACAAAAACAGATCATGAGCACCTTTACAGCTATTTAAAGGTGTTATCAAAATTAAATTCAGACGAAAATGAAGCAAGGATCTTTATTGGTGACTGGATCGTAAAACATGCAAAAGAATCAAATGACAAAGAAATGCTTGCACGCACTTACCACTCTTTGGGAATTTTGCAGCTTGAGGCTAAAAATGACGTACAGGGCTCAGAGTTGCTTGTTAGGGCGTTGCAAATTGCAGAATCAGAAAAACTGGATGAGGCGTCTTGCCGTGTCTTAAACTCGCTGGGTGTAATGTACTACGATTTTAAGCAATATGACAAAGCAATTAAGTGTTATGAAAAGGCGCTGAATTTGGGAGAAAAAATTAACTATACAAAAGAGTTGGGATTAGTGTATTATAACCTTGGAGGCATATATTTTGAAACGGGCTACATGTATATAGATACGATTCGCAAAGCTTTGAATTTATGCCTGAAAGGATTGAAAGTTGTTCAAAATACTAAAGACACATCAGGCATCATTACAATTAATAATGGGATAAGTTATATGTACATTGACCTGGGAAGGCCAGATTCTTCATTGCTTGTACTTAAGCAGAATGAGCAGTTGATCCGCTTAACAAACGACGAAGAAAAATTCAGCTCGCATTATTTAAGAGTGGCCCAGGTTTATAATTCAAAAAAGCAGTATAATCTGGCGCTTGAAAACTGCCGAACCGGCTTGTTCTATGCAAAAAAATACAAGACACCTGAGTGGGAATATAATTATTATACCACCATGGCAGAGGCATACGAAAGCATGGGTGATTATAAAAACGCTAATAAGTATAATAAGCTTTACAGCGACGTTCACGATTCCATCATAACAAAAGAAAATTTTCGGGCCTCAGAAGATATTCAGAATAAATATCAGCATGAAAAAAAAGAAAAAGAGATTTTAAAGCTTAATAAGAATAATGAAATTCAGCAATTGCAATTAGAGAAGAGTCTCGAATCAAAAAACAGGCTTACGATCATAATAGTAGCTGTGGTAATTGTATTGTTGCTGCTTGCTGTATTCCTGTTGTTTTTGATAAGGACAATGAAAGAACGGAAAAAAGCTTTTACAGCACTCGAAGAAAAAAATAGTGAGATCCAAAAACAGTCAGTAATATTAAGCGAGCAGGCAAAATTAATTTCCAGGTATCAAAGCCAGATGAATCCGCATTTAATTTTTAACGCTTTAAATAGTATACAGGGTTATGTTGTAAATGATGACAAAGAAAAAACAATTGCTCAGTTGCAGTTGTTTTCTTTGCTGATGCGCGAAACCCTGAATAATTCTGAAAAAGAAAACATCGCACTTGAGCAAGAAATAGATTATCTAAAAACCTACCTGACTTTTGAGCAGGAAAAATTTTCAGAAAAAATTGATTTTATTATTTCTGTTCCTGAAAATGCTGAAGAAATTCTTATTCCCCCCATGCTCATTCAACCCTTTATAGAAAACGCAATAAAGCACGCTGGTTTTCATGAAAATTCAAACCCGCAGATCTGGTTGAACATTTCAGCTGAAAGTGAACTTTTAAAAGTAAAGATTACTGATAACGGCAAAGGTTTTGATATGAACGGGGGTTCTGATGAAAGTAAACCGCATGCAGTTTTTATTTTCCATTCCAGGTTAAATTTAATTTTTGAAGCTGCTGATATAGAATTCAGAGAAGAGTATTTCAGAATTTTATCGCGACCACGCATTTCATCAGGCACAGAAGTAGAATTTTATTTACCTTTAGTTTATAAATATTAAATGCCGAAATGAACTGTGTAATTGTTGATGACGATAAAGGGTGTATAGATGCGCTTGCCGGGATCATTAAAGTGTATTGTCCGCAACTCACTATTCTTGGTACCGCCGCCAATATTGCAGATGCAGTAAAACTGATCAGCAACACCGCACCCCAACTTGTTTTTTTAGACGTAGAAATTAAAAACGAATCGGGTTTTGATCTTTTCAACTATTTTCCTTCTCCCGGTTTTGAGGTCGTTTTTACTACTGCCCATGAAAAGTATGCACTCAAAGCAATTAAAAGTTCCTGCTACGATTTTTTATTAAAGCCGGTCAACATTCCCGAAATAGTAAGCCTTGTTTCTAAACTTGAAAATGAAACAAAGCAAAACTCAGGCAAAAACATAAACGTGCTTTTAGATAATTTAAAAGCTAAAGACAAGTCAATTGAAAAAATTGCCATTCCTTCTGCCGACGGATATTCTTTTATTAATATCAGCGAAATTATAAGTTTGGAAGCGGACGGAAAATATACCAAACTAAGTACGGAAGCAAATAACAAATTCCTTTCAACTAAAAATATTGGAGAGTTTGAGGAATTGTTGCCTGCGGATATTTTTTTCAGGGCTCATAAATCATGGATAATTAATCTAAAACACGTAAGAAAGTTTTTGAAGGCAGAAAACCAGGTCTTGTTATCAAACAATACTCTGGCAGAAGTTTCAACAAGAAAAAAAGATGAATTTTTAAAGCTTTTTGAGAGGGCTTAATGCAATTGAAATTCAAAAACACGTTTCTCATCAACCACATTAATCTTCACTTTCACAACTCCATCCGGGTAAATTCTCTCTGCAATCTCCGGCCACTCAACAAAACAATAATTTCCGGAGTATAAATATTCTTCCATTCCAATATCCATACACTCGGCAATGTTTTTAAGACGATAAAGATCAAAATGATAAATTTTTTTTCCGTTTTCAGAAATGTATTCGTTTACAATAGAGTAGGTGGGGCTGCTCAATCCTTCTTTTACTCCCAGTGCTTCGCAAAGCGTTTTAATAAAAGTGGTTTTTCCACTCCCCATTTCACCATAAAACAAAAACACTTTCCTGTCGCCGGCAAATGCAAGTAGTTTAGATGCAACTAAAGGCAATTCTTCTTCGGCAGAAATGGTGAAAGAAAGGTTGCTCATTTGGTGAATAGGGAATGGGCAAGAATGAATAGGGTTAGCTATTCACTCCTGAAAATTACTTTGCTGTTAGTGTTACAAAAGGAATCAAAATCTCTTCCATAGAAACGCCGCCATGCTGAAACGTATTCTTATAATAATTTACATAGTGATTGTAATTATTAGGATACGCGAAAAATTTATTTTCTTTTGCAAAAATAAATGTGCTGCTTACGTGCTGCTTCGGTAAAAAGGCATCGGCCGGATTTCTGATCTCAAACACATCTTTTTTGTTGTAGTCTAAACTCTTTCCGCTTTTGTAACGCAGGTTGGTGTTTACGTTTTTGTCGCCCACTACTTTTGCAGGTTCTTTTACGTGTACAGTTCCGTGATCTGTTGTAATGATCAATCGCGCTTTCCGTTCAGAGATCTGGCGAATCATATCAAGCAAAGGCGAATGTTCGAACCAGGAAACCGTGAGTGAGCGGTATGCAGGTTCATCGTCTGCCAGTTCTCGGATCACTTCCATATCTGTGCGGGCGTGGCTGAGCATATCCACAAAATTGTAAACAATACAATTTAATTTGTTTTGCATTAAATTAGGAATATTGTCTGCAAGTTTTTTCCCCGCAGTAAGATTCGTAATTTTATTGTAGCTCATTTTAATATCCTTGCCCAAACGTTTCATTTGCGCCTGCATAAATTCTTCTTCGTGCATATTTTTTCCGCCTTCATCTTCATCGTTCAGCCATAAATTCGGAAAACGTTTTTCCATTTCGCTCGGCATTAAACCAGAGAACAAAGCGTTGCGGGCATATTGCGTTGCGGTTGGAAGTATTCCGTAAAAAATTTCTTCAGTATCTACTTTAAAATACTCCGTAACGATCGGCTCAATCATTTTCCACTGATCAAAACGCAAATTATCAATCACCAATAAAAACACCGTATCGTTTTTTTCCAGTTCAGGCAGCACTTTGTTTTTTACAAGGGTGTGAGACATGTTGGGAGCGGGAGTTCTTCCATGCAACCAGTTCACATAATTCCTTTCAATAAATTTAAAGAACTGTGTATTGGCTTCTTCTTTCTGCATTTTTAAAACTTCCAGCATACTTTTATCAGAACTTTTGTCAATCTGCAGTTCCCAGTAGATTAATTTCTTATAAACCTCTGCCCACTCAGCAAATTTCAGGTTGTCTCCAATCGTCATTCCAATTTGCGGAAATTCTTTCCTGTATTCAGTCGTAGTTTTTTCAGAGATCAAACGTTTATTATCTAAGGTTTTTTTAAGAGACAATAAGATCTGGTTTGGATTTACCGGTTTAATGAGGTAATCAGAAATTTTCGATCCGATGGCATCCTCCATAATAGATTCCGCCTCGCTTTTTGTGATCATAATAACAGGAAGACTGTTTTTAAAGGCTTTGATCCTGGTAAGTGTTTCCAATCCCGAAAGCCCCGGCATATTCTCATCAAGCAACACCACATCCAGGTCTTTTTCCTTAATTATCTCAAGGGCCTCGTCGCCGCTTTTTGCTGTGGTAACTTCGTAACCTTTATCATTAAGGAACAGAATGTGTGGTTTCAGAAGTTCAATTTCATCATCTGCCCAAAGTATTTGAATTTTATCCATAATTTTTTTTTAGTATCCTTAACGGAATTTTTTTGTTTATAGTACAATTTTCTGACCTGAAATCTTTCTGATAGAAACTCTGTGATCAATGAACGAATTTACTTAAGTTTTATGAGGTTTGAGCGAAAATTTAATTAATTTTAACGTTGATTTGGTACTGCTGAAAATTTCAATGTTGTTGAACCTTTAATTTTTCCCAGAATGAAAAAATTTTTAGTGTTTTGTTTTTTGGCGCTTGGACTTTCATCTTTTTCGCAGGTTTATTTTCGTAATCTCGTTTATAACCGCAAAACTGCTTTTCTTAATGTGAGAGGAATTGGCCCTTCTATGGCTTTAAATTACTCGTTAAATTACGAGTGGCTTTTTAGAGATTATGGAGTAAAACAAGGTGTGGGCGGAGGCATTGGCTTTTCTCCGAATTTATTGAATCCGAATAAGCCGCTTACTTTTACAGCCGGTATGGATTATGTTGGTTTCTGGTTGCACCGCTATCATCATATTGAATGGGGTGCGGGTGCGTGGTTCAGATACGAAACCTACAAAAAAACACTTACAGGTTCTTCAACCATTATTACAACAAACCCCGCCGATACAGTTGTGGTTCCAAAAACATATGTTTTCTCATCAAAAACGCTCGGCCCTTTTTTTGTTGGAAGACTTGGATACCGCTACCAGGACCCGAACGGTGGTTTGGTATTGCGCGCTGCCTGGACTCCTCTATTCTATTTAATGAACACCACAAAAGAATCTTTAGATGGACAGCTCATTAGTACTATAAAGATGCCTTTTACAATGAAAATGATGTATTTCAGCGTAAGTGTAGGATATAATTTCTATTGATCCTGAAAACAAAAACAAATAAACGCAAGATCATTAACGATCCTATTTACGGTTTCGTTACTTTGCCCGATGATCTGATTTACGATCTCATTAACCACCCGTATTTTCAACGTCTGCGCAGAATAAAACAGTTGGGAATGACGAACCTCGTCTATCCCGGCGCTTTACACACACGCTTTCACCATGCAATTGGGGCTATGTACCTGATGACTGAGGCTGTGAAAGTTTTGCAGAGTAAAGGAATTGAAATTACCGAAGAAGAAACACGAGGAGTGGCCATTGCTATTTTGCTGCACGATATTGGCCACGGGCCTTTTTCTCATTCGCTCGAATTGAATATTGTGGAAGGAATTCATCACGAAGATATTTCTTCTATGTTAATGGAAAGGCTTAATAAATTTTTTAAGGGGCAGTTAACACTGGCAATTAAAATTTTCAATAATAAATACAAAAAACATTTTCTTCACCAGTTGGTTTCATCGCAGTTAGATATGGACCGGTTAGATTACCTGAAACGCGATAGTTTTTTTACAGGCGTAAGCGAAGGCGTAATCAGTACAGACCGCATCATTAAAATGCTTAATGTGGTGAAGGATGAATTGGTTGTTGAATCAAAAGGCATTTACTCAATAGAAAAATTTATTATTGCCCGCAGGCTCATGTACTGGCAGGTGTATTTGCATAAAACAGTTTTATCAGCAGAAAAGTTACTGGTTAATATTTTAAAACGCGCAAAAGAACTGGCAGGTTCCGGACAGATTTTATTTGCGTCGCCGCCTTTCGCTTTATTTTTAGAGAACAGTTTCACCAAAAAAGATTTTCAGAATAAACCTGAGTTGCTCGATTCGTTTGTGTTACTGGATGATTACGATGTTTTTTCGGCTATAAAAGTGTGGGCCTGGCACGACGATAAAATTCTGAGTACGCTCTGTAAAAACATGGTAGATCGTAACCTGTACAAAATAGAATTGCAGAAAGAAAAATTCGATAAAAAAAGAATTAAAGAGCTTCAGCAAAAAGTTTGTAAGAAATTAAAACTTACAGAAAAAGAAAGCGAATATTTTGTGTTTACCGGCGAAGTAGAGAACAGAATCTACAACGCATCCAAGGTAAACATTAATATACTTTTTAATAACGGAAAGGTAACAGACATAGCTTCTGCCTCTGACCAGTTAAATGTGGATGTGCTTTCCAAGACAATTACCAAGCGGTTTTTGTGTTACCCTAAGTGAGATTTTGGTTGGAAGAATGGAATGTTGGAAGGATGGGAAGGGTGTACACTCAATCTTCCATACTTCCAACCTTCCACCCATTTGAAATTTTCCTTATATTTGAATCATGCGTTTTTTACCGTTAACAATTTTATTTTTCATCGGAACTTTCGGGTTCTCGCAAACCAATTTTAATCTGGGTGCACGTTCTGCTGCAATGGGAGGCGCTTCTTCTACTTTGCATGATGTGTGGAGCGCACAAAACAACCAGGCAGGTTTGGGTTATGTAGATAAAATTGAAGTAGGAGCTTATTACGAAAATCGTTTTTTGCTTAAAGAATTAAGTTACTCTGCTTTTTGCGCTGCAATTCCCGTTAAAAAGATCGGAACCTTTGGGGTAACAATGACAAGTTTTGGTTACAACGTTTTTCGTCAGAGTAAAGTTGGTTTGGGATATGGAATGAAATTCGGGC
>JACMLS010000800.1 GCA_014379485.1 Bacteroidia bacterium
AAAAAAAACAGAAAAAAACTTTCGGCTATTTTTTGTACCTTGGCTTTAGAATGAAAAAATTAATTCTTATCCTCTTTATTTTTCTGTTGAACCAATCTGCATTTTCGCAAATTCGTAAAAATAATTTTATTCGCTGGCCGGGCATTAATGCAGATGTTTTAAACGCTCCGCTTGTTTTTAATAAAAATTCTCCGGGAATTTTTTCTTCAAAATTCTTTTCCCCAAAAATAAATACCGCTTCTCTTTGTGTAAATTTCGAAATTCCGCGCGGAGCCATTTTTTGCAGAATGGAGAAAGCTCTTATGAATAAATCCAATATCTGGATAAAATTCAGGGCAGGAGACGAAAAATATTATTCAGGTCCGGGCTTTCGCTAAAAGAAATTATCCTATTTTTACACTCTTAAAACCTAAAAAAAAATTCATATGGTAAAAATTAATTTTTTAATGACCGCCCTTGCAGCGCTTTTTCCTTTAGTGCTCGGCTTTATCTGGTATAACCCTAAAGTTTTTGGCAAGGCCTGGATGAACTCAGCCGGCCTGACCGAAGATAAATTGAAAGGGGGTAATATGATCCTCATTTTTATTCTAACGTATGTTTTTAGTTTTATGATAGCGTTTACATTGAATTTTATTACCGTTCACCAGTGGGGATTCCAATCCCTGGTAATGGGTGATAAAGATGTAATGGTTCCGGGATCTGAAGCAAACAATTTGCTCACCTCAGTATTAACCTCGCATGAAACTACTTTTCGCACGTTTAAACACGGTGCTTTACATGGAACCATTTTTGGTTTGCTTACCCTAATGCCCTTTTTTGCCATTAACGCCATGTTTGAGCGCAAAGGATTTAAATACGTTGCCATTAATGTTGGTTACTGGACAATCTGTTGCGCTGTAATGGGTGGAATTGTTTGCCAGTTAATGTAAAAATAAAATTATTCTTACCTGATTTAAAAAAACCTGTTTCTTAAAGGAGACAGGTTTTTTTATTTGGCGCACTGTAACTTTTTAATTTCTTCACGTTACATTATTCCCTACACCCTCAAAATAATTGAACATGAAAAAAATTACACTTGCAGTTTTCATCTGCGCAATACTCCTTTCCGTTATAATTTCCTGCTCAATTAAAAAAAGAGTTTATATGAACGGATACCATATTGAATGGTTCTCGCGGAATAATACAAAGCCACAAATAAGAGAAAAACAATTTTTAGGTTACTCTATAAATGCATACGATGCACTCTCTGTAAAACCTGGTTGCGAAAGAGTAATTGATGCAAGCCTGTCAACACAACTTACCTGCGATGAGGGGACAGTTATTGAAATTCCGGAAAACGCATTTATGTATGAAAAAGGCGGAGAAATAAAATGCAGCAAAGTAAATGTTTTGGTAAGTGAATTTTACGCTATGTCAGATATTGTTGAGGCAGGCCTTACTACTACCTGCAACAGTACAATGTTAGCATCAGGAGGAATGGTATACATTGCTGCCAATTGTACCGGAGAACGATTGAAACTGAAACCCGGCAAAAAAATTATTGTAAGAATGCCCGCAAGGCAAATTGAAAAAGGTATGAGAATATTTTCAGGCAAACTAGAAAAAGGAATTATTGATTGGACACCAGGACCTAAAGCGAAAGAAGGAGACGCTGTAAGTACAGTAAATTTAGAAGGAGACAATGAACTTATGCTTTCTGACCAGACAGACGGCATTTACAAAGGAGATCCGGAGAATTATGAGGAAGGAACTTACTTTCAGGACGCGTACGTAATGGAATCGACCAAACTTGGCTGGATAAATTGCGACAGGTTTCCTGACATAAAAGAGCCTGTAGACATTTTTGTAAATGCAGATACATCCAACAGTAATTCTGTTGCTTTAATATTCAGAAACATGAAATCTGTTTTACCTGGCTACAAATACTCAAACAAGTTTACTGAATTTCATCGACTGCCAAAAGGAGAAGATGTTACGGTAATTGCTTACAGGATCAATAAGAAAACAAAACAAACTTTTGTAGGAAGAGAAGATTTGAAATTGGGAGACCAGGATTCTATTCAGTTGCAAATGGAAGAAGTTGACCTTGCCCAGTTTAAAACAATGCTGAAAGAGTTTAACTGAGTTAAATTTCGCTAATAAGGCCTGAATAAAATTCTCTTCAGGCTGTTTTTTTTTTGACTTTTCCGGCAAACAGTACTAATTAGCACTAATATTTCTATTAGAAGTCAAAACCAATTCTCATTCCGAAAATTTTCGGTAAATTTACATTTCCAAAAAATCTCCTAAATGAAAAAAATCTACTTCTCGCTTCTCATTATTTTCGCATCACTTTCTTTTTTAAATGCACAAAGTTACACGCAGGGAAACCTGACGGTGAACATCATGCCAAATTTTTCGCATGACTCAAGTAATTGCACCAGCATGTGTATGTTCATGTACAACATTCAAAAACCGGTTTCTTTTGTAAACGATACTGTTTTTATAAAAGATGCAGGTTCTGGATTTGTGTTTTACACATTTGTAAACACATCAGGAAGTTCTCCATGGTCAGATTTTGCAATGATTCCGCAACTGGTAAGTATTGTTCCTGACATTAATTTGATTCAGCCGGGAAATATTGCTAATTATTTTGCGCCTCCCGTAAAAGCAATAAGCGGTGTTGACACGATTTACAATATTTTTAATATGAACGGTACAACAATTACTGATGCCTGCAGTTACAACAACGTAAGCGGAAATTTATATGTAGATCAGAATTCGGATTGTGTTTTTAATGCAGGAGATATTGGTTTGCAAAATGTGTATGTTGCATCAGGCGCTGTGTTAAGCAGCCCTACACAAACTTCAGCAGGTTTTAGCACTTACTCCAACACCGGCGGAAACTACAACATGCTCGTTCAGCAAAGCTGGCTTACATCCTATAATGTTTACATCCCATCTCAATATCAATTTATTTTTCCGTCTACTACCTGTTCTCCTGTAGTATATAATTTCACTACCCTTCCGCAAACAAACGTAGATTTTTCTTTGCAATGCGGTTCTGTTGTTGATGTACAAACCTGGGTAGGTTCACCCGGATCTGCAAGACCTGCAATTCCTTTCATTTTAAATCCGGTTGTAAGCAATACCGGTTGCGATTCTGCTTCCGGAGTTTTAAAACTTGTGTTGGATAACCGCGTAGTTTATAATGCAGGCCTCAGTTCAAATCCTGCAACAAGCCAAAACGGCGATACGCTTTATTGGAATTACACCAACCTCACCAATTTAAGTGCGGGTGCATATTGGAATAGTTTTTTTGCAGGTGTTTATTTAACGCCAAACGTAACAGTAAATATTGGCGACACACTTTGCTTTTCAAGCATCGTAAATATTCCTGCTAATGATTTGAATACAACAAACAATATGTATTCTTTCTGTATTCCGGTTGTAAATTCTTACGATCCGAACATAAAAGAAGTAAGTCCGGCCGGAACAACGGCACAAGGTTTAATTCCTGCAAGCACACCTTCTCTTACTTACACCATACATTTTCAGAATACCGGAACGGCTGTGGCTTTCAATATAATTGTTGTAGACACTTTAAGTGCGAATGTAGATGCAGCGAGTTTACAGATCATTGAAAGTTCGCACGCAATGACACCGGGCTGGAATGCACCGGGTGTAGTACAATTTTCTTTCGCAAACATTTTTCTTGCAGACAGCACAAGCAACGAACCGGCCAGTCACGGCTTTGTAACTTTCAAAGTAAATTTAAATCCGTCTTTAACACCAGGAACACAAATTACAAATCGCGGAGATATTTATTTTGACCTGAACCCTGCAATTCTTACAAACACTGCACTGAACACAATTGAAACTCCTTCAGGCATAAAAGAAACAGAAGTAAAACAGATCACACTTCTTCCTAATCCGGCTTCAAATGAAATTACAATTTCTTCAACTTCATTGATTGAAAAAATTGAAATATATTCTGTGACCGGAGAATTGTTGCGTTCAGAAAAATATTCTCCTTCAGCTAACATTAAATTAGATGTAAGAAACCTGAGCAACGGAATTTATTTTATCAGAGCAGGAAATTCTGTTATGAAGAAATTTGTGGTGGCGCGATAATTCTTTCTCGGTACATTTTTTCTTCGCCGGTTATTTTGTCATCCCTCAAAAAACACTTTCTTTTTTTCAAATGTGTTTAGAGAAACTTTAAAGGAAAATATTTTTTCTTTCAGTTTCTCTCTTCGTTAATTTTCGGACGGGCCTCATTTTATCTGGTTTTTTTTGCCTTCGGATTTCGGGGCCCCATGAAAGAAGCTTCGATTTTATGAGAAGATCGCTTTCATGGGCGAAATCCG
>JACMLS010000801.1 GCA_014379485.1 Bacteroidia bacterium
AATACGAAACTTTTGAGCTGAACGATGTTTCTGAAACTGTAAAAAGTCCGGAAACCTATAATGGCGACCATACAAAATGGTACGGCATGCTCTACTACAAATTAATTGACTGCGAAAATTATTACACTTTAATAGGATGGGACGGAAATGATAAGTTAACAGAAAAGAAAATTGTAGATGTACTGAGTTTTAAACCAGATGGCTCTCCCCTCTTTGGCAAAAACGTGTTTACCAGCATCCCAAAAAAATATCCGAAAAGATTAATTATAGAATTTTCCGGCGAAGGTACAATCAGCATGAAATACCATAAGGATAAAGACATGATCATTTACAACCATGTTGCCCCACCCGATCCTTACCTTGAGGGAATGTATCAGTATTACGTTCCCGACGGTAGTTACGACGGGTTAGAATACAAACGCGGCAACTGGACTTATATGCCTGCGGTTGATATTAATAATCTTCCGAGTAAAAACGACAAGGTAAGGAAACCGAAGAAAAAGAAAGCGATGTTCGTTCCGAATTAAGGGTTGGGTTTGTTAGGGGAATAGGGGATAGTGAATAGGCAATAGGGGGCGTTTCCCTATTCTCGATTGCCTATCCCCTATTCCCCCTCTTTTTTTTTCACTACTAATCTTCCTGACAGGAATTTATACTAATTTTACTGTCGAATCAAAAACACCCATCCTATGTCAAAAGTCCACAATTTCAGCGCCGGGCCCGGCATTTTACCGAAAGAAGTTTTAGAAGAGGCATCAAGAGCCTGTATTAATTTTGATGGTTTGAATCTTTCTCTTTTAGAGATCTCGCATCGCAGTAAGAATTTTGAGAAGGTAATGGACGAGTCGAGAGCTTTGGTGAAAGAACTTTTTGAGGTGGGAGATGAATACGAAGTACTTTATTTGGGTGGCGGAGCAAGCACGCAGTTTGCAATGGTTCCATATAATTTGCTTCGCGCAGATGGTTACGCGGCCTATGTAAATACAGGCGTTTGGGCAAGTAAAGCAGTTAAAGAAGCAAAATTGGTGGGCAATGTAAAAGTTATTGCTTCTTCTGAAGATAAAAAATTCAATTACATTCCTAAAGGATATGCGGTTCCGACTGATGCAGATTATTTGCACATAACAAGTAACAATACCATTTACGGAACACAAATGAAATCTTTTGCTAAAAGCGATATTCCGCTTGTGTGCGATATGAGTTCTGATATTTTTAGCAGAAAAGTAAATGCAAAAGATTTTTCGCTGATCTATGCGGGTGCGCAAAAAAATATGGGGCCTGCCGGTGCAACAATGGTAATGGTTAAAAAAGATATTTTAGGGAAATCGGGCAGAAAACTTTTTTCTATGCTTGATTACGAAGTGCAGATAAAAGGCGGAAGCATGTACAACACGCCTCCCGTTTTTCCAATTTACGTTACACTTCTAACACTGCAATGGCTTAAGAAAAACGGCGGCATTGCGTGGATAGAAAAAGTAAACCAGGAAAAAGCAGATTGTATGTATGGCGAAATTGACCGCAACAGTATGTTTTACGGAACGGTTGAAAAAGAAGACCGCTCTAATATGAATGTGTGCTTTCTTATGAAAAAACCTGAACTCGAGCCTCAGTTTGACGAGATGTGGAAAAAAGCAAACATCAGCGGCATTCGTGGCCACAGAGACGTTGGTGGTTACCGTGCCTCTCTTTACAACGCATTGCCATTAGAAAGCGTACAGGTTCTTTGCGATGTAATGAAAGAGTTTGAAATGAAATATGCCGCACAGTTGACCGCATAATTTTTAAATTTCAAATGAATACAACAGAGGTTTCAGATATTGCAAAAAAATATCAGTTTCCTGTTTTGTATTCTAAAAGAGCCGTTTTCTGGTTCGCATTTTTATTCACTTCTATTGCTGGTGGCATTTTACTTTCCATCAATTTAAAAAGGCAGGGAAAAGAAAAAGGCATTTTGCCTGTTATGCTCTTTTCAGTACTTTTTTCTTCAGGCATTTTTGCTTTAGGCGAAATTGCGCCGGCTAATTTTCCTTCAGGTTTGTTTTACCTTTCTTATTTTATTGGTGCGGCAATGCTCAGCAATTTTTTTTGGAAGAAATATCTGGCAGACATGCAATATACCGCCAACCCGATTGGCAAGGCATTGATAATTTGTATTATTTTTACAATTCCAATACTGATTTGGGCCTTTTGGGATCTTTTTAATTCTTTATAAATAAATTATATGAGCAAACTGATTTTAGCAAACGATGGCATTGATGCAAGCGGAAAAGCCTTGTTAGAAAAAGCCGGATTTACTGTGGTAACTGAAAAAGTTGCGCAAGAGAATTTATCGGCAGAACTGAACGCAAAAAAATACGCGGCGCTTACTGTGCGCAGTGCAACAAAAGTTCGTAAAGATGTTATTGATGCTTGTCCTGATTTAAAAGTGATTGGGCGTGGCGGTGTTGGTATGGATAATATTGATGTGGATTACGCAAGAGAAAAAGGCAAAGCGGTAATCAATACGCCTGCAGCATCTTCTAATTCTGTTGCAGAATTGGTGTTCTCTCATTTATTTGGTATGGTGCGTTTTGTTTACGATAGCAATCGTAAAATGCCTGCAAGCGGAAATACAAAATTTGATGAGTTGAAAAAGAATTATGCTAAGGGCTCTGAACTGAGAGGAAAAACAATTGGAATAATTGGATTTGGAAGAATTGGCCAGTGCGTTGCAAAAATTGGTTTGGGTTGCGGAATGAAAATTCTTGCCTTTGATCCGTTTGTAAAAGAAGCAAAATTAGATTTAGATATTGATGGATTGACAAATCCTTCTGTACTCGTTAAAACAGTTCCGTTAGAAGAGCTTTATTTAAAATCAGATTTTATTACAGTTCATGTTCCGGGTGGAAATCTGATTGGTGAACCTGAAATAGGAATGATGAAAAGCGGAGTTTTTTTGGTAAACACAGCCCGTGGAGGAGTAATTAACGAAGAAGGTCTTATTAAAGGATTGGATTCAGGAAAAATTGCGCACGCCGCTTTAGATGTTTTTGATAATGAACCAACACCTTCAGAAAAAATTCTTCATCACCCAAAAATTTCTCTTACGCCGCATATTGGCGCTGCAACAAACGAAGCGCAGGAAAGGATTGGGATTGAGTTGGCTGAGAAAATAATTGAAGCGTTGAAATAGTTTTCGGTTTACTCCCGATAGCTATCGGGATTCGGTTAGTTGGTTAGTTGGTTAGTTGGTTAACAGTTTAAAGTTTTTTTATGGCTGATATAAAACCTTTCAAAGCGCTCAGACCTGTTGCAGATAAAATTCATCTGGTGGCAACGCGTTCTGTAGATAATTATCCTAAAGAAGATCTTAGCCATAAATTATACAGCAACCCCTACTCTTTTCTTCACGTAATTAATCCTGATTTTGCCGACGGAAAAAGAACGAAACCGGGTTCTGTTGAGCGTTTGAAAAAAATTAAGAATCGTTTTTTGGATTTTGTGAAGGAAGAGGTTTTTATGAAAGATCAGAAACCTTCGTATTATTTATATCAGCAATTTAAAGACGGAAATATTTATACGGGCATTATTGGTTGCAGCTCTGTTGCAGACTATGATAAGGGTGTGATAAAAGTACACGAACACACTTTACCTGAGCGCGAAGAAAAATTAAAACAGTATCTTGAAATTTGCGATTACAATGCAGAGCCTGTTTTATTTTGTTACGAGAATATTGCTGCTATAGACGATGTAATAAATCTGACACTTTTAAAACACCCGGCTTACGACTACAGCACAACAGACCGTGTGCGTCATAAACTGTGGGTGATCTCTGATAAAAAAACAGTAGAATTAATACGCAGCGAATTCGGAAAACTAAATGCTGTTTATATTGCAGACGGTCATCACCGCTCAGCAAGCAGCAGCAAATTAGCGCATGAGCGTGCAGCAAACAATCCAAATCCGACAGGAAAAGAAAATTACAATTATTACCTCGGCATTTTTTTTCCGGAAGACCAGTTAAGAATTTTTGACTTTAACCGCATTGTAACGGATACAAACGGCTTGAGTACAGAAGAATTTCTCAGCAAACTAAAAGAGAGTTTTAAAATTGTGCATCACAAAGAAAATTCTTACAAGCCTGAGCAAACGCACAAATTCAGCATGTATTTAGATGGCAACTGGTACGAACTGATTGCAAAACCTTTTGTAATAAACACCAAAGACCCCGTAAAACGTTTAGACGCTTCCATTCTGTCTGATCATATTTTAGGTCCGCTTTTAGGAATAAAAGATATCCGATCAGACAAACGCATCAGTTTTGTACCCGGAATTAAAGGAATGCAGGAATTAAAACGCATGGTAGACATTGGCAAATTTAAACTTGCATTCGGATTATTTCCTGTAAGAATGCCTGAGTTAAAAAATATTGCCGACAACAATTTAATTATGCCGCCAAAAACTACCTGGGTTGAACCGAAAATGAGAAGCGGGCTCGTGGTTTATTCTCTCGAAGAAGATTAGTCGGAAAAGTCCGGGAGTCCGGAGTTAGCAAGTCCGCGAGTCTTAAGTTCGAAAGTCTACAGTTTTCGGTTAGTTGGTCGAAAAGTTTGGAAAGTTCTCACGTAAAAAAAATCAATTAAATTTCTCTATTGTGTTCTATTGTTTCTATTGTGGTTAAAAAATGTCAGTCACTCAAAATCTATTAAACTTCAAATCAAAACTTCCTCAAACGGTAACGCTTGTTGCTGTGAGTAAAACGCATTCCGCAGAAAAAATTCTTGAGGCGTATAAGGCGGGGCAAAGAATTTTTGGTGAGAACAAAGTGCAGGAACTGGTTTCTAAACAGGAACAGCTTCCTAAAGATATAGAATGGCATTTGATTGGTCACCTGCAAACCAACAAAGTAAAATTTATTGCCCCTTTTGTTTCGTTGATCCATTCTGTTGACAGTTTAAAGTTGCTGCAGGAAATAAATAAACAGGCTGTAAAAAATAATCGAACAATAAATTGTCTATTACAAATTTACATTGCAAGCGAAGAAACAAAATTCGGTTTAAGTTTTGAAGAAGCAACAGCGCTTTTAAACTCAGAAGAATTCAAAAAACTTCAGAACATAAAAATCACAGGACTTATGGGAATGGCGAGCAACACAGAAAATAGTGAGCAAGTAAAAAAAGAATTCAGAGAACTAAAAAACTTTTTCAACTCAATAAATAAATCACATACAATTATTTCATCCCGACAAATTGTCGGGACTACATTCGCTACGATTAACGAACAAACGAATAACGACAAACGATTAACTGACAACTGTCAACTAACAACTCTTTCCATGGGTATGAGCTCAGATTACGAAACAGCGATAGCAGAAGGTTCTACAATGA
>JACMLS010000802.1 GCA_014379485.1 Bacteroidia bacterium
AAGCTTAACTTAATGACATTGCCCGCGAGGAGCTTTTCATCGGGCCTCCGGCCCAAATCGTTTAATTTATGGCTTTACTTTTAAAAGGCGGTTGATCTCCCAACACCCTGTCATTCTGATGCGCACTTATTCCATGCGGACGCTTAAAAATACAACAGGAAGAGAATAAGAGCGCAATTCCCAAAATATAAATCGCAGCAGTTCGTGCCGAAAAAATCTGGTTCATCTTGAAATAGGTTGTTTGTTCAATAAAAATGAGCGCTTGCCACTGGTAAATTTTTTACGATAGGCGATTGACTTTTTTTCGGGATTGCCGCATAGTTTTTTTCGGAAGAAAATTTACTATTGTCGGAACCCAAAAACCTTGCATTCCCCATTCGTGTTGCAGGTTGTTTTGATCTGCATCCTGCTAAAAAGAACATAGCTGTTACAACATAAAGCGCAATTCTTTTTTGATCGAAACGCAAAAATAGATTCTCTATTGCTGAAATCAATTTTATACGAAGAGAATCTGTTTTTAAACGAGTGACTGAAATTCTAAGGCAAATTTTTTCTTTTCCCCGCAACATTTCATAAAGATCCGAATCACTGAATTTATCTCCGTCAATAACAGTAAGTCTGCAAAGTTCGCAGTGCTTTCCTGTACCGCAGGTTTTCATGGCATTCCAATCAGCAGTACAGGGTTCTGTTATTTCTAATTTCATTCAGGCGCGTTTACAAATTAAAACACAAAGCGGTAACAGAATTTTGCGCGGACAAATTATTTCTGAATCTCTTTTTTATAATCCAGTTCTTCTCCCATTATGTTCAGTTTTAAACCTGATACATTTCCTTTTGCATCGCAATCAAACAGCAACTTCATTTCTCCAAATACATTTTCATCGTAGGAAATAAATTCGTTTTCTTTTTCTGTCGCCAGCAGATATTCTATTCCGTTGTGTTTCAGGTATAATTTATTTGACTTTGTAATCACTTCAACAGGTTTACAAAATGGATGCGTAAAAACTCCCTTAAATTTACCGGGATCTTTTACGGTTGGAGAATTTTTAATTTTAAGTTGTTGGTCATTCCGTTCTTTTTCTTCTTCCTTCCATTGTTCTTTTACTGCTGCAATAACAGGCGTATTCCAGTCTGTCTGTTCCAGTCCTAAAACGCGGTCAAACAAATTATTCATCATTGCAAAAGTGTAGGTGTCTGTATTTGTAAGGATCATAATACCAATATTTTTTTCAGGTAAAAAAGCCATGTGTGCGGTATAGCCACCTGCAACGCCTGTGTGATACATTACGCGATAACCTTTGTACGCTGTAAAACCAATTCCCAAACCATAACTTTTATATTCAGTTTCATCTTCTCTCATTCCGTTGCCGGTAAAATGTATTGGTGTTTTTAGTCTTCGTATAGATTTTTTAGAAACAAGTTGAGTCGTATCAATTTTTCCGTTTCTCAAATGAAAACTTAACCATTTTCTCATGTCTTCTATATCAGACCAGATTGCTCCGGCTGGTTCCGCGCCTTTTAACTGCGGCATTGGTAACTGTTTGTAATTATTATCAGCAAAGCGGTATGGAAGGCTGTATGCTGATTTTGTAAGGGCAAGATCGAAAAACGTATTGTTCATTTTTAGAGGAACAAACAAACGTTGTTTAATAAAAGTTTCATATGGCAAACCGCTTTGGTTTTCAATAATAGTTCCTGCAAGTGTATACATCATATTATTGTAAATGAAAGCGTCTCTTAGCGGTGCCTGCTTTTCAAGAAACTTTAATCTGTCTAAAATTTCCTGCCTTGAATAATTGGCGCCAAACCAGATATGATCTCCTCGCTCCAGGCCGGTATGATGAGCTAAAATATCTTTGAGCATTATTTCTTTTTGTAAAACGCTGTCTTTTAATTTTAGTGCAGGATAATACTTTGTTATACGTTCATTAAAATCTATTTTGTTTTCATCAGCAAGCATAGACAGCCCGGTAGTGGTAAAGAATTTGGTGCATGACCCAATGGCAAACAACGTGTTCTTAGTTACTTTCGTTTTACTTTCTACGTTTGAGTAACCGTAAGTATTCTGAAAAATAAGCGAATCTCCTTTTACAACCGTTATGGCCATGCCCGGAATATTCCATTCTTTCATTCGCTGTTCAGCGTACCTATCATAGTCTGTCCAGGAATTTGAAACCTGCGCGTTTAAAGACGTAAAACAGATTGCCCCCGAAAGAAGCGCTGTTAAAGTTAGTTTAAGTGTTTTCATTTGTTTTTTTTACAAAGGTGTACACCCAAAGCTGGCTTTACATATTTATGTGATGTCGGATAGAAATATGTGATGGATTGCATTTGGGTTGTGACAAACGACATTCATCACATTTATTTCATAAGACCGGGAATAATCTGCTAATTTGCAGTATGAAATTGCTGATAAATAGTAATGATAAAAAGCAGGCTTTAATGGACTCCCTTTATTTCTGGAGTTTCTGGATTCTTTTTACCGGACTTCTTGTTGGTATTGCGCAGTCATCTTTAACCGAAGCCCTTAAAGCAGTGTCGGCTTTAATCATTCCTCAAATTATTCCGGCTTTTTTGGTGAGTGTTTTGTTTGATGTGCTTTTTATGAAAAAAAGAATCGCACTTTTTTTTATTATCAGCATTCCTCTGTGTTATGGTTTTGGAATTGCTATAAATTTCTGGTTTCGTTGGATCATGAAGGGAGCAAATATGCAGGTCAACAATGAAATTTTAATTTTTGTGTTTACCTCAATGTATATTGGTTTCAGGTATGTAAGAGTGGCCATTTCTCAAAGAATACTTTTGAAAGAAGAAGAGAATAAAAGGGTTACTGCAGAATTGCAATACCTGAGATCGCAGTTGAACCCTCATTTTTTATTCAACGCATTAAACAGTATTTATTCACTCATCTTAACGCAGTCAGACAAAGCGGGCGAGGCTACACTTAATTTATCTGAGTTGATGCGCTTTCATATTGATCTTTCAGGAAAACAATTCATAGAGCTGGGCGATGAAATTGCAATGGCAGAGCGATACATTGCCTTAGAGAAATTAAAATTGCAGGGGCGTTGCAATATTCAGTTTACCGTTAGTGGAACTGCTGAGAAAATAAAGATTGCGCCTTTGATCTTTATGCCCTTTTTAGAAAATGCATTTAAACACGGTATTTCATCTGATGCAAGTAGTAATTTTGTGCGTGCCAACCTCATCATTAATCCCGGCCTGGTTCTGCTGGAAATTTCAAATTCAATTCCTCAAAAAAAAATTGCAGAGAAAACAGCAGAAACAAAAGTGGGAATTGAAAACACCATTAAACGCCTTGACCTGCATTACAAAAACGCTTATACTTTTAATTCATCTGTAAAAGAAAACGTATATTCAATGAGTTTAAAAATTGATCTTACAAAACATGCAGCTTAGGTGCTTAATAGTTGAAGACGAAAAATTAGCGCAGGATGTTTTAAAAAAATACATCAGCTTAATTCCTACTTTACAATTAATGCAATGCTGCAACAACGCATCTGAAGCTATTTCTTATTTGCATTCAAATACAATTGACCTGATTTTTTTAGACATTAACATGCCTGAATTGAATGGGATTGATTTTCTGAAAACTTTACAAAACCCGCCTCACATAATCATTACAACTGCTTATTCTGAATTTGCGTTGGATGGATATGAGTATTCTGTGTGCGATTATTTATTAAAGCCCATCCGGTATGAGCGGTTTGTAAAAGCAATAAACAAAGTTACAGAACGTAATAAACAGCTTTCTTCAGCAGAAAACCCTATACAACCTGTTTCAATTGCAGACCATTTTTTTCTTAAAGAAGATAGCACAACGCATAAAATTCTTTTCACTGACCTGTTGTACTTACAGGCTTTCGGAAATTATCTGAAAGTTTTTATCAGAGATTCAAAGACAGTTGTAACAAGAGCAACTTTAACCGAAATAGAAACACAATTGCCTGAAACCTTGTTTTTGCGAGTACACAAGTCTTATATTGTAGCAATGAATGCAATCAATAAAATTCAATACAATCAGATTTTTATCGGAGAGAATGTGATTCCGGTTGGGACCACGTTTAAACATGAAGTTTTAAAGAGAGTGAAAAGACAGAGTTCGTAATTGCCTCTCTGTGTTTCCGATCAGCGTCCTCTGTAGTTAAAACGAAGCAGAATTACTGTAAGGGTAAGTATCTTTCATTTTGCTCCGCTTTCTGTAGCAGGAGTTATTGATCTCCTATTTATTTAAATTCATTTCAAAAACCCATTCAGGTAACAATTTAAAGCTTTTTTTAGCGTTTTCACTATGTAAAATCACATTAAATACCTAACTTTAGGTTTCAATTTTTGTTTTGAATAAACTTTTTAAAATATTATTTCTCTTTGCTTTTTTGATCTCTTTCAAATCTGCATTCTCTTCTCATAATCGTGCAGGCGAGATCACTTACAAATGGCTTTTTGGATTTACTTACGAGATACAGGTTACCACCTACACCAATACGCAAAATACTACCGCAGACCGTTGTTACGATACCGTTTACTTTGGTGACGGAACTTATGAAGCTGTACCGCGTGTAAACGGTGTTACCGGTGGCCTTTGCAGCGGCGGTGTTGGAGATGGTGTCATGATCTCTACCTGGATAAAGCTGAATATTTACAAAACAACACACACCTATCCGGGCGCTAATTGTTATACTCTTACAATGGCAGACCCCAACAGAAACCAGGGGGTACTGAACATGACCAACTCGCAGGATCAACCTTTTTTTATCATGAGCCAGTTGTGTATAGGAACTTTTTCTGGCGCCAACAGTTCTCCGGTACTTACCAATCCGCCAATAGATGATGCCTGCTCTGGTCATTGTTTCATTCACAATGCAGGCGCTTTTGATATTGATGGCGATAGCCTTTCATATGAACTTTCAAATTGCTATGCCGGTTCAGGTACGCCCGCATTCGGATTTTTTTATCCTGCAGGAATAACGATAGACCCGGTTACCGGTGATTTTTTATGGTGTTCTCCTGTAGCACAGGGAATGTATAATTTCGCATTTATTATTCGCGAGTGGAGAAAAAATCCGGCTGACGGTACTTATTCTGAAGTGGGTTATGTGTTAAGAGACATGCAGGTTACTGTTGGAAGCTGTACAAATATTGCGCCCTCTATACAGGATATACACGATACCTGTATTGTTGCAGGAACAACTTTAAATGTAAATATAACAGCCACAGATCCGGATATAGGGCAAATAATTACACTTACAAGTTATGGCGGACCTTATGCTTTAACTGTTTCGCCTGCAAATTTTTCTTCTTTACCTTCTGCTTCACCAGCCACAGCTACTTTTTCGTGGGTTACAGATTGCAAGCACATTCGCCTGCAACCTTATATGGTAACTGTAAAGGCAGAAGACAACGATCCGCAGATTGCATTAATAGATTTCGAAACTTTTTTTATTCACGTGGTTGCCCCGGCTCCGGTTAATTTAACTGTGCAACCAAGTGGCACAAGTATGTTGCTTGCCTGGAATAATTCTGGCTGCAACAGTACCACCGGAAATTATGTTTACAGGTATTTAATTTACAGAATTGATTCATGCCTGTCATGGACCCACGCCCCTTGCGAAACAGGTGTGCCTTCTTACACAGGTTATACGCTTATCGGTTATACAAACGGAGTAAATGACACCACTTTTATAGATAATAATAACGGCCTTGGATTAAATCACGGAACTGATTATTCTTACATAGTAGTTGGTTTGTTTGGCGATGGCGCGCAGTCTTATGCCTCTGCACCGGCCTGCAATCATTTACTAAAAGATGTTCCGCTCATAACAAATGTAGATGTAAAAGTTACCAGCAGCGCTGCCGGGCAAATTTTTGTTGCCTGGGCTAAACCTGTTGTTGATGCAAGTAATCCCGATAAGCTGGATACGATTGTAAATCCGGGGCCTTATGAATTTCGCTTAATGGAGCACAGTAATTTTACCGGAACATTTACACAAGTGTATTCAGTAAGCGAACAATTTTTTTCGCAGTTAAATTCATTGAGCGATACAACTTACACTTCAGTAAATTTAAACAGCGCAGCAAATCCGTATACCTATCGTGTAGATTTTTATTGTAACGGAAATTTAAAAGGCAGTACGCAAACTGCTTCGTCTGTTTTTTTAACAGCAACCGGAAATGATAACCGCATAAAATTAGACTGGACCTACGTTGTTTCCTGGACAAATTATTTTTTCTACGTTTATAAAGAAACGTTTCCTGGTTCTGCTGTGTGGAATTTAATTGACAGCACCACTTTAAAAACATATACAGATAGTAATCTTGTAAACGGGCAAACGTATTGTTACAAGGTTCTTTCAAAAGGAGAATATTCTGATCCCGATATTATTCATCCATTATTTAACTGGAGCGAAGAAGTGTGTGCGCAGCCCATTGATAAGGAAGCGCCTTGCCAACCCACCATGGCACTTGAGGGAGATTGTAATACTTCATTGGTAAAAATAACCTGGCTCAATCCAAATAATTATTGCTGCGACGATGCAGTTTCATATAATATCTATTATAAACCCGGTGTTGATGAACCTTTTGTGCTTATAAATTCTGTGAACCTGATTACTGATACAGTATATGTTTATGACGGAAGTGTTTCTATTGCCGGCTGTTTTGCAGTAACCGCCGTTGATTCTTTTGGCAATGAAAGTACAATTGTAAATGAAGTCTGCATAGACAATTGCCCTGAATACGAATTGCCAAACATCATTACCATAAATGGAGACGGAATGAATGATACTTTTATTCCGGTAAAAAATAAATTTGTAAAAGACATTGATCTTAAAATTTACGATCGCTGGGGCCTTCTTGTTTTTGAAACCACCGACCCCAAAATTAACTGGGATGGAAAAAATAAACTTTCCAAACAACTGTGCACAAACGGAACTTATTATTACGTGTGTACAGTAAACACCATTCGCCTTGAGGGAATTGTTTCCTTCAATCTTAAGGGCTGGTTGCAGATTATTGATAAGTAGGTGCGCCTCTTTGAAAAAAAACGTGAATTGGGGATAGGGATTTGAATTTAATTATTTTGTATATTTTTTCTTTATTCTATGGATCGTAAAAAATCCTTTATTTTTTTTCTCACAATTACCTCACTATTTATTTCCTGGCTTGTGTCTGCTCAAACTCAAATGAACAAGATTACAATCCGGAAAAATAAAGGATGCAGTTGCAATTATTTAATGAATAAACCATCAGGGGACGGGTTGTTTGAAATAGAATTTGATGTCCGTGACACTTCGGGGAAATACCTCAGAGATTTTACAAATTATGCTGACAGGTGGTGTGTTTATCTTTTGATTGCAGATTCTCTTGTTGTAAGTAAACCTGTTTTAAGTGACGTAACAACTTTTGAGAATCTTAAAACAGGCTTATACAATTTGCGGGTTTGTGAAGCAGGAGAAATGAATTACCTCAAACCTGTATACATCTCAAGAGACAGTACCCGCTATCAGATTTATTCAACAAGCATTTTTCCGAAGAAGACGGATAAGAAATAGAAAACAAAATCCGCGTAAATCAGCTAAATCTTCGTCATCAGCGTTCCCCTGAAACAGCAACGCTTATTTTCCGAAATCCAAACCGTCTTGCCCGCCCATATTTGGAGTGTCTCCGCTTTTGGGCCTGCGTTTGAAAATGCTGGTGTCAAATTTTCCGAACAACCAGGTAAAAGAGAGACGAACAAAACGTGTTTCGCGGCGGCGGTTAAGGGTTTGAATGTAATCAGGGGTATTGTAAACAGAACCCATTTTTTTGGTGTTGAAGACATCGCTCAAAGTAAGATTGAAAATGTATTTCTGATTAATGTTTTTTCCCAATGAAAGATCCATAAAATACATCGGAATAGTTTTTCCCTGCGGAATTATTTTTGGAGACTCGTAAGTTCCGTTCATCTGAATAGTAAAGTCTTTTGGAAGTTTATAAGACAAATTAAGTTTTGTCATCCAGCTGTAACCTTCGTTTACTACTAATTGATTTGCTGAGTTCAGAAAATTAATGGTCTGGTAATAAACATTTGTATTGCTCATTACGCTGAAACTTTTCCAGATAGTAAATTTAAAAGTGTTCTCCCAGCCAAAATTATAACTGTCGTGTCCGTTCTGGTAGGTGTTCAATAACACACTTGGGTCTGTTGGAAGCGGATAAGCGACATTGGTAATTGGCTGCGTAATATATTTTCCGTACACAGAAGTTAGAATGTCTACTTTTTTAATTTTTACATTAAAATTTACTTCTGCCATGTTAATGAATTCAGGAGCTAAGTCAGGATTTCCTCTGCGTAAATTATATTTATCAGAGAACATTATAAAGGGCATTAACTGAAAAAAGTTGGGACGATTTATTTTTCTGCTGAAATTTGCCTGAATCTCTTTGCCTTTGAACTTGTGCGAAAGATAAATTGCAGGAAACAGTGCGTTTAAAATATTGTCTTTGTTGGAAGGATAGTTGTATCCGAAACTCTGGTTCTTATTAAGGATGATTCCCTTATAATAAGATTGTTCAAAACGCAAACCGCCAACATAACCGATCTTTTTAAATTTTCCGGTATAATTTACATAAGCTGCATTGATCATGTTCTCTATTTGATAATTGTTGCTCAGCGAAGTATCAGCTTCATAAGCATCATCGGCATACACATAATTGTAAGTGGTGTTGTTGCTTATACTTGTGGTGTAATTGCTTTTAAACCCCCACTCAATTTTTTTTGTATCGCTTATAGGGTTTACATAATCTATCTGCCCGTTCATCATATGCGCGTTAGAGAGGTTTATGTTTTTTGTGAGTTGCGGATTGTTGGGCAATAAAACTCCACCGTAATAATTATTGGTGGCCCAATTGAAACCTCCGTCGCCTGCCATGTAATTGTACATGGCATCTGCAGTTAATTCTTTTCCGGCTTTTGGCCAGGTGCGTTTATATTGTAACTGGCCGGTATAATTTTTAAATCCGGCTGTCTGATCAGCAACTCTGTCTCCGTTAATAAGTAAGTTTTTGGTAGAATCGAAAACACCAAAGTTTTGATTGTCTTGCGAGTCAAAACTTCCTGAAATATAATTTCCGGATAGCGTAATAGAATTTCTGTTATTGATATTGTAATCAAAACCAGCTCTTGCAAAATGAAACATATTGGTCATTAAAGTATTGTTCCATTGTTCAAACGAAGCAATTGGAAACAGGTCGGTAACATTTTGCCTTTGTGTATATCCGCTTGACGTATTTGATCCGTAATTAAAAGTATAGATCCCGAAAAAATTCCAGTTGCCTTCTTTTACGTTAAGGTTAGTCATTCCCATATAACAATTACCCGAACCAACGCTTGCCATTGCAATTCCGTTATAACCGGGTTTGTCGTTTTTTTTCAGGATCACATTCAGAATTCCTCCTGTAGAACTTGCGTCGTATTTTACGG
>JACMLS010000803.1 GCA_014379485.1 Bacteroidia bacterium
CAAAGCCCTGTATGTAAAAACTCTTTCCGTATCAATAATGTGCTGAAGAATTTCTTTTGCTGTCCATTTTCCATCTTCGTAAACAGAATCGCCAAGGTTTTTTATCCGTTCGCGGTGTTCCAGAAAATAATTCAAGCCGTTTTTTTCAAGGGCTGTAATAATATCAACATCGTTGGTAAGATTAATATAACGGTCAAAATACGGGGGCATTGATTTGATCTGAGATTTTTTCATAAGGCGATTTTATGATTAAAAAGATTAATTCAGAACGACAAAAAAATGAAATCGAAAGATAAATTTAGAAAAATTATCGATTAAACGGATTGTTTTTCGATTTGCTGTTGATAAAATCGGATAATCAAATTGAATTTACTGGTTGTTTGGTATTAGAACTTTTTTTGTCACCCTGAGCGGAGTCGAAGGGTGACAAAAAAAAACCTGCTCGTTTTTACAAGCAGGTTTCAAATAAGATTTATCAGAAAAAATTACTCAGCTACTACTTCAAAATTTACAGTAGCAACGATCTCTTTGAACAAACGCACTTTTGCACTGTAGTTGCCAAGGTTTTTAATTCCTTCTGCAGCCATTTCAATGTTTTTACGTTCAATATCAAAACCTGCTTTTTTCAGCGCATCAGCAACCTGTATGCTGGTAACGCTTCCAAAGATTTTTCCGCTTTCGCCGGCTTTTGCACCAACTTTTAAACTCAAAGCTTCAATTTTTGCAACGTTTCCGGTAGCTTCTGTACGGATCTTTTCTTCTTTAAAAGCGCGTTGCTTTAAAGTTTCGGCCTGTACTTTTTTATTGCTTTCAGTTGCAAGAACTGCAATCTTACGCGGAATTAAAAAATTACGTCCGTATCCGGGTTTTACTGTTACGATGTCGTACTTGTATCCAAGTCCTTTTACATCAGAATTTAAAATTACTTCCATTTCTTTTTATTTTAAAAGATCGGCCAGGTATGGCAATATTGCAATGTGGCGCGCACGTTTAACCGCTTGCCCAACCTTGCGTTGAAATTTCAAAGATGTTCCTGTTAAACGGCGTGGTAAAATTTTACCTTGCTCGTTAATGAATTTTAAAAGAAAATCACCGTCTTTGTAATCGATGTATTTAATACCCACTTTTTTAAAGCGGCAGTATTTTTTCTTCTTCACTTCCACAGCGGGAGGATTCAGATAGCGTATTTGTGAATTTGGATGTGCCATTTTTTTTCAGTTTTTTAGTTTCTACTTTTCTTTTGTCTGATCCGTTGCGTTTCAAAACTTGTCAGTTCGAGCGCAGCCGAGAACGACGTTTAGTGTGCAGCTTTTTCTTTTTTAGCGGTTGTTCTTTCAGTTTTTTCGCCTTTTACTTTGTTGCGTTTTTTGTTCGCATAAGCAACGGCATGCTTGTCTAATTTTACTGTAAGGAAACGCATTACTCGCTCATCGCGTTTGTAAGCAACTTCCAGGTCAGCAATACTAGTACCGGCATCCTGAAACTCAAATAAATGATAAAAGCCTGTAGTTTTTTTCTGAATAGGGTAGGCGAGCTTCTTTAATCCCCAGCTCTCCTCATGCACGATTTTGGCTCCACTGTCAGTGAGCACTTTTCTGAATTTTTTTGCCGCTTCCTTTGACTGATCTTCAGACAAAACGGGAGTTAAAATGAAAACGGTCTCGTAATTGTTCATAATGTATATTTTATGTTTTTTTTAAAAGGATGGCAAAGATAGGGAATTAATTGACTTGGCAAGGGAAAAACGTCTGAAATGCGTAGCAAATATAGATTCTTGCTAAGGCGCAGAGGCCTAAGAAATGTTGTTAAAACTGACTGATTTTATTCTAACTCTTAGCGCCATAGCGCCTTAGCGAGAAAAAAATCAGCCATTAAGCTGTCTCACCACCTCAAAAAGAACAATTCCGGTGGCAACTGACACATTTAATGATGCAATTTGGCCTTTCATGGGAATTTTAACAGCCATGTCAGAGCGCTTCAGGTATTCCGGAGAAATTCCGCTGTCTTCTGCCCCCATTATAATTGCTGTAGGAATTTTAAAATCTGC
>JACMLS010000804.1 GCA_014379485.1 Bacteroidia bacterium
TGGGAAGAATTTATTCGTGAGCTGGTGTATGAAAAAGAATTTAAGAAACTTGGTATAGTTTGTACAAAAGAAGAATTGTACGACCAGATGCTTGTTCATCCGCACAGCATAGTGGTATCTCAGTTCCGCGATCAACAAACTCAACAAATTGCAAAAGAATTTGCAAATCCAGATGGTTCACTTAACGTAAGAGAATTGAACAAATTGGTAAGCCAGTTTAAACCTGAGCAAGATGAAATGTGGGGAAATCTTGAGACCTACGTACAGCAATCTCGTTTAATGGAAAAATATTCTGCCCTTATTAAAGGCGGTTTATATACCACTTCTGTTGAAGCAAAAATGAACTATGCTGTACAAGCTACAAGTTACGATGTGCGTTTTGTTCTGAAAAAATACACTGATATTCCGGATGCTAACGTAAAAGTTACTGAAGAAGATATTCAGACCTATTACAACGAGCATTTGTATGAGTTTCAGAACGATATCCCGAGCCGCAGCATAGAATATGTTACCTGGGATGTTGTTCCGTCTAAAGCAGATATTGATACACTGAACAATGAGTTAAGCAGAATTGCAGCCGAATTCAGAAAAACAGCTGCCGATGAAGATGCTGCTTTTACAGTTGCAGAAAATGACGGAAGGGCAGATACTACTTCTTCTCTTAAAGAAAAAATGTCTCCTTCTATTCCCGATTCTTTTTACACATCACCCGCAGGAACTGTGTATGGTCCTTACAATGAAAACCGTACCTACAAAGTAATTAAGATCCGCGGCACAGAGCAGATCAATGATTCTGCAAAAGTGCGCCACATTTTAATTTCTGTTCCTAATGAAAGAAATCCGAACATTAAACGCTCAGTTGCACAATCAAAAAGCCTGGCAGACAGTTTAACTGCACTTCTTAAAAAAGACAGAAAACGTTTTGATGAATTTGTAGAAAAATATTCTGACGATCCGGGAAAAACAAAACCAAACATTAAACAAAATCCGCAGGTTCTTATGAACACGCAGGTTTTCCCAAATCCAAAAGACACAAATAATTATACCGGAAAAGGTGGTAACTATGGCTGGATGAAAGAATCTAGCCGCTTTGTTGAGTCTTTTAAAGATTATGGAATGAAAGGTAAAAAAGGAGATATTGGAGTTGTTCCTTCTGAGTTCGGTTTTCATATTATGGAAGTATTGGAGGTGAGTAAAACAACCAAAACAAAATATAAAATTGCAACCATATCAAGAGAACTGAAACCAAGCGATATAACCCGCCAGGATTTTATGCAAAAAGCATCTGATTTTGCCGGCCAGAACAATACAGCCGAAAAATTTCAGAAAGCAGTAGAAGCGCAAAAATTAAACAAGCGTTTGCACGAAGACCTTAAAGAGAACGATCCTTTTATTCCTGGTTTCCAGAATCCGGGCGAAAGTCCAAAAGAAATGATCCGCGATGTATATAAAGGAAAAGCGGGCGACGTAATTCCGCCACGTATTATTGGAGAAAGAATTATTGTTGTGCTGATTACAAAAACAAGAGAAAGAGGACCAAGCGAACTTGAATTTGTAAAAGACGATATAACTAATAAGGTACGCGATCAGAAAAAAGCAGAGATCATTATTAACGATTTTAAA
>JACMLS010000805.1 GCA_014379485.1 Bacteroidia bacterium
AGTCTTCATTCATTTTTTATTCTTTAAGAATGTTGAAGAAGCGGAGTTAGAATTCCCTTTGTCAGTTCGAGCGCAGCCGAGAACGACAAAGAATCTCCGTTGGAGATTCCGAATGAAAACCCCTTGTCAATTCGAGCGCAGCCGAGAATGACAAGGGCGTTTAAGTAAGATTTTCTAATTTTTCATTTGTAATTCCTGCCTCCCAAAAAAATCATAACCGATGATTGGTGTATCTTTACAAAAACATTTCGTCATGAAAAATCTGCTCCTGTTTTTGTCAATTGGGTTCACCGCAGCTTCTTTTTCTCAAAGTGCTGGTATTTCTTTTACCACCAACGCACCAGGTCTTGAAGTGGCTCCGATTTCTGAAAACAAAACAACATCGTGGATCTATTACACACGTTTTCTCAATGATAAAACAATAGCATTCAGCGGCCCTGATTCTTCCGTTCATCTATTAGATCTTACAAATCTTTCTTCGAAAAGAATAAATGGTATGCAGGGAAAGCCTGATGCTTTTGCTTTTTCTAAGAACGGAAAATGGATGGTGGCAACGAGTGTTGACAACGAAATAAAATTCTGGGATTTAAAAACCGGAAAAGTAAAATATAGCTATGGAGAATATGCTCCCGGGTATGTGAATACTAAAAGGATGTGGTTTTTTCCGGGAGACGAAACATTTGCCATAAGCGGAAGCTGTGATTTTGGAGTAAGAAATACTGTTGATGGAACTATTGGAGATACGATAAAAGGTATGCCTGACGAGTGCGCTTATGTTTTAGCTTATACAAAAGATGGCAGCAAAATTTACGCAGGCGGAAACAGTAATGTGTGGTTGTATGATCTGAAACTAAAAAAAGTGCTGGCAACAAAAAATATAGAAAAAATTTCTGTTGTAACTGATGTTGCTTTAAGTCCCGATCAAAAAAGCCTCGTTGTGGCCGGAAGAGAAGGAATGCTTTTATTAAACGCAGACCTTTCTGATAAGTTTGAACTGAAAGGTCACACTGACTGGATCAACGGAATTAAATTTTCTTCCAGTGGAAAATTTCTGTACACCTGCGCCGGATCTATGTTCGGAAAAGACCGGAGCGTGAAGATCTGGAATCCGGTTTCAGGAGCCTGCGTAAAAACAATGGAAGGCCATACCGAAGACGTTGATGCGCTTGACGTATCGCCAAACGGAAAATTAATTGTTACAGGCAGCAGAGATAACACAATTAAAGTGTGGAACTCCAAAACACAACAGCTGGTTTGTACAGTTGTGCCAATGATAATAAACAACGAAATGAAATTCTTTTTTTATACCCCTTCCGGAATTCTTTATGGGCCAAATGAATTCTTTTCACTCACCACCGTAAAAAAAGACGGAACAGAAATTACCTCGGCACCAATTGATGAGGCGGCAAAAGCAAAAATAATTAAGGTGTTTAAATAAAGGTTGTCACACTTTGTGATAACCTGCCATCGTTTTTTTGCCTGCTGAAAATAAAATGTGTTATCTGGAAAAAAACGGATAATTTTCATTAAATTTAGAGTTCAAACAATTTTCCCCTGGTTCATGCCTTCTCTTTTTTATTTCAAAAAGTATAAAATTGTACTGCTGATTTTTGTTTTGATCCTCACTTCCTGCCAGGTCTCACGCTTTTTCATTTACAATTTTGCCGATATCCGCGATTACAAGAAATTTCCTTCGCGTAAAATTGAAAAAGCTTCTGCAGAAAAATTTCATTTCACAGTGGGCAGGAGCGCAAAATTAGATTCTTCTAAGATCAGTTATGAGCATGAGAAGAACATTCCTATTGAAGAGTTTATTAAAAAACACAAATCTGTTGCTTTTCTCATCATACGAAATGACACGATCCTTTACGAAAAATATTTTCGCGGAAGAGATTCTTCATCTTACGTCCCCAGTTTTTCTGCAGCCAAATCATACACATCTGCATTGATAGGTTGTGCCATTGCAGACAGCCTGATCGGTTCTGAAAACGACCTGGTAATAAAATACATTCCTGAATTAGCAAAAAATGGTTTTGATAATGTAACTATAAAGCATCTTTTGCAAATGACATCGGGTTTAAAATTCGGAGAAAATTATTTTAATCCTTTTGGCGATGTGGCCGGTTATTATTACGGAAGAAACCTTAGAAAAAGAATGTGCAAAATGAAATTAAAACGTGAGCCCGGAAAAAAGTTTGAATATTTAAGCGGCAACACACAGCTTTTAGGTTTTGTTTTAGAGCGCGCCCTCAAAGGAAAATCAATAAGCCAGTACCTGCAGGAAAAAATCTGGCAACCTTGCGGAATGGAAAGCGACGCCACCTGGAGTATTGATATGAAAAAGAAAGGAATTGAAAAAACTTTTTGCTGCCTCAACGCCAATGCCCGCGATTTTGCAAAATTCGGACGACTCTATCTCAACAAAGGCAACTGGAACGGAAAACAATTAGTGCCCGAAGCCTGGGTAAAAAAATCAAACACCGTAGACACAACCGGCGGTGCAAAATGGTATTATCAGAATCAATGGTGGATTAACAATCCCCGCGTTGGAGATTATTCTGCTATAGGATTTTTAGGTCAGTACATTTATGTGAACCCGAAAAAACACATTGTAATTGTGCGCCTCGGAAAAACAGAAGGAGGAATTTACTGGCCCTATTTGTTTGGAATGATGTGTAAAGAATTGTAAATTTGATTTTATGGAATTCCTGCTCTACAACTTTTATTATCGCACGCTTCCTGAATTGTTTTTTTCCGGCAACGATTACTGGTTAAATACGGCCGACCTGAACGCTTTGTTCGAAGAACTCCTTGTTCTTTGGGAAAATGAAGTGTATGACAATGGCAACCCGGAAACTGATTTGTATGCACATCGCATAATCCAGGAAAAAATTTTATCAGAAGAGCTGGAGGAAAATGGGTTTTTCCTTTTATTGGAATTAGAAAAACCAGCGGAACCTACCATACCCCTTTATCTTGCATTGGTAGAGTTGAAGCACGAACGCTACTTTTTTACTTACGAGTTGCAGGCAGATTTTTCTGGAGAAGAAAAAGAAAAATTTGTTTTTGGAGCCTGGCTAAAAAATGGGACGCACGTAAACCGTGGAACGCACTCAAATACCTCCGTTGATTATTTCAGGGGGCTTGTATTGGCAGAGTTGAAGATTCTCTAAGTTAAAAGCAAATAATGCCTTAT
>JACMLS010000806.1 GCA_014379485.1 Bacteroidia bacterium
ACGACGAAATAAACCCCGTTTTTAAACCTCTTGTTTTTAGTGTAGAAGAGTACGAGTTCCAGATCTTTGACCGTTGGGGAGAACTGATCTATGAAACGCATGATACAAATGAGGGTTGGGATGGCACTTATAAAGGGCACAGAGTTGAGGGAGAGGTGTACGTCTGGAAAGTAAAATACGTTGATGTACCAGAGGCGCTTGACCACTTACACATTGGTCATGTTACCGTGGTGAGATAGGCGCAAAACCCGATTTCTTTCCCACTTTGGCGCTGTGCCTCTAAGGATTTTAATGGTTAATTTTTCCATTGGCCGGTTTGTTCGGTAATGAATAATTCAATATTTTTACCTTTCGGGAAATAAAAGAGATTATGGCCAAAAAAAATATTTTCAGATTTGCTTCAGTTATTCTGCTCATACTGGTTTGTGTTTCTTTCAGACCTGTTGAAGCGGGCATTTTTACCTCGCAAAACGGAAAAGTAAAATTTGTGTCAGAAGCCCCGCTTGAGCTTATAAAGGCAGAAAGCGAGAAACTGATCAGTGTAATTGATGTCGCCAAACGTTCTTTTGCTTTTTCTATTATTGTAGAAAGTTTTGAAGGATTTAATTCTCCGCTGCAAAAAGAACATTTTCGTGAGAATTACATGGAAACCAACAAATACAAAACCACCACATTTAAGGGAAAAATAATTGAGGAGATTGACCTTTCAAAAGAAGGGACTTATAATATACGGGCAAAAGGAACTCTTGATCTGCACGGGGTGCAAAAAGAAAAGATCATTAAAGGCAAACTAATTGTAAAAAGCGGTAGCATTGAAATGGATGCAAAAATGGACGTTCCGCTTGAAGAGCACAACATTAAAGTTCCTAAAGTGGTAAATCAAAAAATATCACAGATCATTTCTGTAGAAATAAAAGCCACTCTTCTTCCAAAAAAATAAATCTGCATGAATTTTTTTTTAAGGACTCTTGTTGTTTTACTTTTTTCATTTCAGTTTTTAAATTCTCAGAGTTTCAAAAATTTTTCGTCGCTTGGCGGCAAAAAAGACCTGGGCGTAACTTCTGTTGCGCAGAATAAAGAAGGCGTTTTGTGGCTGGGTACCAAAGAGGGCCTCATCCGTTTCGACGGAAAAACTTCACTGTTGTTAAAAACAGAAGACGGACTTTCTGCAAACGAGATCTCTTCTCTTTTTATTGACAGCAAAAATGTTTTGTGGGTGGGCCACAGGAATGGAAAAATTTCTCTCGTAAAAAAAAATAAAGCAGATTCTTTTTTACTCAACCCAAAAATGCCTGAGAATGCGGTTATCTCTTTTTTTGAAGATAAAAATGCAAACATATTTATTGGTACAAACGGAGGCGGCCTTGCCATTTACAACGGTACAGGTTTAGAAAAATTCAGCACAGAGAACGGGCTGGCAGATGATATTGTTTATACCATGGCCTGGGATGAAAAAAAATATTTGTGGATTGGTACAGACGCCGGAATAAATGAAATGGATATTTACGGCAACAAAACAAAAATTGCACACATAAGCACAAAAGATGGTTTGCCTGATAATATTGTGCGCTGTATTAAAAGCGATGGCAAAGGAAATTTAATTATTGCCATGCAGGATTCCGGTCTTTGCTATTACGATAACGCAAATCAGAAGTTTGTAAAAAATCCGTTTTTAAGTTCGTGGAATCTTGGTGCTATTACAGATGTGGTTACAAAAAAAGACGGCAGCCTTCTTATTTCTTCAGAGAATAAAGGAATGCTGTTTATCTCTAACCACAAACTAAAACTGTTCGACGCTGCAAATGGTCTTCCTTCCAACAACATCAGCAAACTTTTTATTGACAAAGAAGAAAATCTATGGGTAGGCACCATCCGCGGAATCTCCTTACAGTTTGCACAAAGGCATACCGTAATGAATATGCAAATGGGTTTGCCCTCAGATAAAATTACGAGTGTACTGGTAGACCAGGATGAAACGGTTTGGGCAAGTTCAGAAAAAGGTTTGGGAGAAATGATGCTGAACGAAACCGGTAACTATGAAATTAAAATTCTGCTCAAAGATCTTGCAAAAGAAGGTGCACAGGTATCTTGTATGTTGCGGCCAGACAGAAACAGAATGTTCATTGGTACTTACGGAAAAGGTATTGCAGTTGTTGAAACAGAAACAGGAAGTTCAAAAATGCTTACCACCAAAAACGGGCTGGCAAATGATAATATTTCTTTTATGTGCCTTGATGGTGATGGAAATACCTGGGTATCTACCATTGGCGGCGGCATTTCTGTAATTGACAATAAAACGGGCTCAATAAAAAATTATACAGAAGATGACGGATTGGGAAGTAATTATGTTTACCAGGTTTTTTGTGATTCTAAAAAAAGGATCTGGGCCGCTGTAGATGGTGGCTGCCTTGAACTTTTTGATCCCGATAATAAATCGGGAGGAAAATTTACTTCGCTTAAAGAAAAATTAAAAATACAAAGCAAAACCATTTACAGTATTGCAGAAGACAGCAATGGAAATATATGGTGTGTAACTTCTGACGAAGGTGTTATTAAATACAACCCTTCGACGGAGCTCAAAACAGGCGCTACTGGAATAAAAATTTACAATACAAAAAACGGTTTGCGCGATGCAACACCACCCATCATCTGTTCGTCAGGAAACAAAATTTTATTAGTACACAACAAAGGAATTGATGTTATAGAAGAAGGGCATCAGCCAGAAATCACTTATTTTGATTTGAGTGAAAATGATCTTGAACCCAATTTAAATGCAATGTACACAGACCTGAACGGTTATTCCTGGTTTGGTACAAATAACGGGGTAATAAAATTCAGGGCATTCAACATTCCGTCAGATTCAATTACACCTGCAGCTTATCTCACCAATTTAAAAGTGCAGTACGTTAATTTTAATATGGACAGCGCCAATGAATTTTCGTGGAAACAAAATAACATGATCTTTGAGTTTGATGCCACCTGGTTAAAAGCACCCGATAAAATAAAATTCCGCTATATGCTTGCGGGCCTTGAAAAAGACTGGCAGCAAATAACAGTAAGCCACATTGCAACCTACAACAACATTCCGCCCGGTGAGTATTCGTTTAAAGTAGAAGCCTGCAACGAAGAAGGTAATTGGGGAAAAGCCAGTGAATACAAATTTTTTATTGCCACACCCATCTGGTTCAAATGGTGGTTTTGGGTACTTGTAATTGTGGGTCTTGTGGTTGGAATTTATTCTCTGGTTAAGTACCGTTTAAAAGCGCTGCAAAAACAAAATTTAATACTTGAGCAAAAAGTAGAAGAACGTACTGCAGAAATTGTAGAGCAAACAAAAGTAATTGAAGAAAAAAATAAATCGCTCGAACAACTTTCTCTTGTTGCCAGTAAAACAGACAACGTGGTACTGATCATGGACGCTAACGGAAAAATAGAATTCATTAACCAGAGTTTTATTAAGCTGAATGGAATTACGCTTGAAGAATTAGTAAAAGAAAGAGGAGAAACAATTTTTGAAGTCAGCAATCATCCGCAGATCCGTGAGTTAGTGGCAGAAGCTGTGCGCGATAAAAAATCTGTGAACTATGAGTCGCTTAATATTTTAAAGAGCGGTTATAAAGTGTGGGAGTCTTCTACGCTCACTCCCACATTTAATGAGAAAGGTGAGCTGAGGAAAATGATCATTATTGACACTGATGTTACAGAAAGAAAAAGGCAGGAAGAAATTATTGTTCAGAAAAACCGTGATATAACAGATAGTATACAATACGCTCAAAAAATTCAAAAAGCAATTTTACCCGATCTTGACCAGGTAAAAAAAGATATACCGCATTCTTTTATTTTATACCTCATCAAAGATATTGTGAGCGGAGATTTTTACTGGTATGCGCGCAAAGGAGATTTTTCTATTATTGCCTGTGTGGATTGTACGGGCCATGGTGTTCCGGGTGCGTTTATGAGTATGATCGGCTATAACATTTTGAACCAGGTAGTGAATGAAAAAAATATTACTGAACCTGCGCGCATTCTTACCGAATTAAATAAAGGCGTAATTGAAAGTCTGAACAAAAAAAATCCGCAAAACGCAGCCAAAGACGGTATGGATGCCGCTATTTGCAAAGTAAACGTACAAACACACCAGGTAGAATATTCTGCAGCTATGCGGCCGCTCTGGATCGTAAAAAAATCTGCGGGCGGAGAATACGAATTAAACGAAATTAAAGCTGACAAAGTACCTATCGGAACAATTAACGACGACGGCTCGTATCATAACTTTACAAATCACAGTTTAATTGCAGAAGCAGATCATTCCTTCTACACTTTTACAGACGGGTACGCAGATCAGTTTGGTGGCGACAAAGGAAAAAAATTAACTACAGGCAGATTTAAAGAAGCGGTAATGAAAATCCATACAGAACCTGCAGAAATTCAACGGCAAAAATTACTTGACCTGCACTTTCAATGGAAAGGCGAGCAGGAACAGGTAGACGATATTCTTGTTGTAGGTTTTAAAGCGTAAGAAGATACACCTTTCTTATCAGTATTCTTTCAACAGCTTTCTAATTTTAGCTGATAAAATGCTCATAAAACAATTTTATTTGGCTGTGGCATTTGCTACTTTTGAAATATCATTATGCCGGTTTCATTTTTACATAGCTCAGAAAATTTTTCGCTTCAGAAAAAAGCCGTTCTAAAAAAATGGATCTCAGCCATCATTAAACAGGAAAAAAAGAAAGAAGGAAAAATAATTTTTCTTTTTTGTAACGATAAAAAACTGCACTCCATTAATAAAGAATTTTTAAATCACGATACACTTACAGATATTATTACGTTTGATTATTCTGAAGGAGAAAAAATTTCGGGCGAGATCTACATAAGCACAGAACGTGTTTTTGAAAATGCGGAAAAATTCTCGGGCTCTTTTTTAGAAGAGTTGCACCGTGTAATGATCCACGGCGTTTTGCATTTGTGCGGCTACAAGGATAAAAGTCCGGCAGATAAAAAACAAATGCGTCAGAAAGAAGAAGAGGCTCTGAAAAAAGTTATAGGTTATTAGTTGTCAGTTAATGGTTAAATGTTTAGAAACCTGCTTTAAGTTTTATGAAAAAGAAATTAACGGATAAGAAAAAAGAAGAGCCCACAGGCGTGCAGGTAAATAAATACATTGCTGCTTCGGGTTTTTGTTCGAGAAGAGAAGCTGATGAACTCATTGAGCAATTCAGGGTTTCTATTAATAACGAGTTGGTTGAATTAGGCGCTCGTGTACAACCGGGCGATATAGTGGCGATTGACGGAGAAAAAATAAAACTCAAACAAAAACAAGCCATTTACATTGCGCTTAATAAACCGGTTGGCGTTACCTCTACAACAGATCCTACAGACAAAACAAATATTATTTATTTTGTAAATCATCCCAAAAGAATTTTTCCGATTGGCAGATTAGATAAAGATTCTGAAGGATTAATCTTGCTTACCAACGACGGAGATATTGTAAATAAAATTTTACGCGCCGGCAATGAGCATGAAAAAGAATACATTGTAACGGTTGACAAAGCGATCACCGGAGATTTTTACGGGCAAATGGCCAGGGGAATTCCAGTGCTGGGCACAACAACACAACCTTGCAGGGTTTGGTCTACTGGTAACAACCGCTTTAAAATTATTTTAACTCAGGGGCTTAACAGACAGATCCGCAGAATGTGTGAGTACCTTGGCTACAAGGTTACCAGTTTAAAACGCGTACGAATCATGCATTTGAATTTAGAGAATCTTCCCACTGGAAAATGGCGTTATCTCCTTCCGGCCGAAATAGAAAAACTGCATGACTCTTCTGCCGGCTCAGTAAAAACAGAAGAAGCCTCCATTCGCAAAAAAACAGAACGCTACGGAAATAAAAAATCGCAGAAAAAAAATAAATACCTTTAGTGCCCGAAATTTTTTTCTTTAAATGAACGATACCCGACAGATCAGTCCCGCAGAACTTGCT
Source organism: Bacteroidia bacterium (assembly GCA_014379485.1). Lineage (GTDB taxonomy): Bacteria > Bacteroidota > Bacteroidia > B-17B0 > Aurantibacillaceae > AM-1111. The sequence continues at coordinate 5,987 of JACMLS010000806.1, forward strand.
TCAAAATTTATTAACCACAGTAATAAAAATATTTTTCTTACAGGAAAAGCGGGTACAGGTAAAACAACTTTTTTAAGACACATTATACAATACACGCATAAAAAAGCGGTGATCGTTGCGCCTACGGGCATTGCAGCGCTCAACGCAGGCGGGGTAACCATACACTCTCAATTCCAATTACCCTTTGGCAGTTTTATCCCGGTAAACATTGCCGGCAATAATTTTAATCAGCAATTTAAGATCAGCACACCTGCAACGCTCACAAAAAATATGCAGATGAGTGCGATGAAAAGAAATCTTTTAAAAGAAATTGAATTACTTATTATTGACGAAGTGAGTATGCTGCGCGCTGACTTACTGGACGCTGTTGATTGTATGCTGCGTTCTATAAGAAGAAAACCCAACGCAGCTTTTGGCGGTGTACAGGTTTTATTCATAGGAGACTTACTGCAGCTTCCACCCGTTGTAAAAGAAGACGAATGGAAATTGCTGAGCCCTTATTATAAATCTGTTTATTTTTTTGATGCCAAAGTGCTTGAAAATAATCCGCCTCTATATATTGAGCTCGACAAAATTTACAGGCAGGCCGATGATCGTTTTATTGCACTGCTGAATAATTTAAGAAACAACTCTGTTACACAAGAAGATATTGATCTTTTAAATTCGTTTTACAAACCCGGTTTTAAATCTTCTCCTACAGAAAATTACATTACACTTACCACACACAATTACAAAGCAATTAATTTAAACGCGCAACAACTTACAGAATTAAAAACGAAATCTTATTTTTTTGAAGCTGAGGTAGAAGGAGATTTCAACGAATTTGCTTACCCGGTTGACAAAAGACTTGAGCTGAAAGAAGGCGCGCAAATTATGTTTGTAAAAAATGATCCAACAGGTCAGCAACGTTTTTTTAACGGAAAAATCGGCATCATCAAATCCATAAGCAAAGAAAAAATTGCTGTAAAATGCGAAGGAGATCTGCATGCAATAGAACTTGAACTTTATACCTGGGAGAATATAAAATTTGAACTGAACGAAGCTACCAATGAAATTGAAGAAAAAATTGTCGGCAAATTTATTCAGTTCCCGGTAAAACTTGCCTGGGCAATTACTGTACATAAAAGCCAGGGTTTAACTTTCGAAAAAGCTATTGTAGATATTGGTTCTGCCTTTGCGCCTGGGCAGGTGTATGTGGCACTATCTCGTTTAAAATCGTTGCAGGGCCTTGTACTCACATCGCAAATTAATTATTCAGGAATAGAGCAGGATAAAAAAGTTACCGAATATTCTAAAACAAAAGAAGAACAAGGAAACCTGGGCTTACTGATGGAAAAAGAATCAGAGCAATTTTTGCGGAATTACCTGATGATGAGTTTTGATCTGACAGGAATGGAAAACACTTTCAGAGAACATATTTTAGGATATGATGATCCCGATAATAAATCGGGAGAAAAAAAATCTCAGAAAAGAAAATTTAAAAAATGGGCCGAGGAAATTAAAAAGGAGTTTGATAAATTAAAACCCCATGCAGATAATTTTTTGTATCAGGTACATGGAATTTTACTGAATAAAGAAGCGGGCTACCTTGAACATCTGGATAAAAGAGTGGAAGCGGCAAAAAATTATTTTGTTCCGGCATTTCAAACCCTTTCCTCAAAAATTCTTGCGCAGGTTTCAACTGTAAATTCAATAAAAAAAATAAAAACGTATTTAAAAGAAGTGATAGAACTGGAAACAGCAGTTTACGAACAAACCAAACGTTTGCAAAAAGCGGCGCGGCTTACGCAGGTAATTATCGCAAATAAAGAATTTACTAAAGAAGAAATAAATACAATAGTAAAAGACAAGGAGCGCGAAGAAAGAGTAATAAAGGCGTTATCTGCAAACAAACTGGATTACACAAAAACAGAAGAACCATTTTACGAAGATGATCTTACAGAAATAAAACCGAAAAAAACAAAAACACCTTCAGAAAAAAAAACCAAAAAAGAAAAAGGTCCTCCCTCAAACGAAAAAAGTTATTTGTTGTTTAAAGAAGGAAAATCGGTTTCAGAAATTGCCGCAGAAAGAGGAATGACCGTATCAACAATTGAAGGACACCTGGCACAATTTGTTGCAATGGGGCAACTCGACGCGAGTCTTCTTGTATCAAAAGAAAAAATGCAAAAAGTTATTTCCGTTTCCACAACACTCAAAACGCTTCAGATGGCAGAAATTAAAAAAGAGTTAGGCGATGAATTTACTTACGGAGAAATTAAAATGGCGCTGGCCTGGCATTTGTCGTCCGCAGAAGGGTAGCCGCGAATTTTCGCAAATCTATTGTTGAGCATTGTAGAGAAATTTGGCGCCAGATTTTGCACAGATAATCATTTGCGAAAACTTGCCCCATTTGCGGCTAAAACATCCGGAACTTTTTTACGGATTTTTTTGTACCTTGGCTTTAGAATGAAAAAGTTAATTCTGATCCTTTCTTTTTTTCTGTTGCATCAATCTGCATTTTCTCAAATTCATAAAAATAATTTTATTCGCTGGGCCGGAATTAATTCGGATGTTTTAAACGTTCCGATTGTTTTTAATAAAAATCCTCAGGGCATATTTTTTCAAAA
>JACMLS010000807.1 GCA_014379485.1 Bacteroidia bacterium
AACGGTAACATTAAAATTTCCGCCACCTGCACTTACGGAAGTTGTTGAGTCGATAGAAAAATGAGGCCAGCCCTGATTCAGGATCCAATCAGTCATAAACTGATTCATGTTCACTCCGGTTGCAGTGGTCAATAAATTTCCAAACTCAACCGTATTCATATTCTGAAAAGCTTTTTGCTGTTGCACATATTTTAATCCTACTTTAAAAAGAGAATCGCCTAAATAACCGCGCATGGCGTGCCCCATATCTGCGCCTTTTTTATACACAATGTCTCCGTAAGTATATTGAGATGGTACGCCGGAAACTGGTCTCCAGCCTTCGCGTTTGTGTACGTGATGCACCATGTCATCGTGATTGGTTTTTACAGCTGTAAGATAATTTGCGTAACCATAAACAGAATCTGTAAAAAGAAAAGCAGAGTAACTTGCCATGCCTTCGTTTATCCACATGTCTCCTGCAGTTTCGCAGGTAACATGGTCTCCCCACCAATGATGGGCAAGTTCGTGTGCCATCAGATCTGCTTCGTAAGTAATAGGGCCGGCGGCAAAAGCTTTTCCTAAAGTAATGTTTGTTGCATGTTCCATTGCGCCGCTGTTAAACGGAACAAGGCAATAACCAACACGGTTCCATACATAAGGGCCATAGGTTTTTTCGAAAGCGCCAAAGGCATCCGGTAAATGAATAAATGAATTTTTTAAATTTGTTGTATCTGCAGGCAGCGCGGTTAGCATAACCGGAACATTTCCCATCATACCATTAAAATTCCAGTTAACATGAGTGTAAGGGGCAACTGAAACAGAAGCTAAATAAGATGGAATTGTTTCATCCAGTTTCCAGGTGCGTGTGCGTAAACCGCTTCCGTCTGTTGTATCTTTTGTAAGCGCCCCGTTGCAATACGCAATTTTTCCGCCATTGGTAGCAATATTAAAAATGTATTTTGCGCGTTCAGAAAAATTATCGAAACAAGGATGCCACACACGGCCATATACGTGCGGCTCTGCACCAAAACCAACGCCAAGATTAAATGCATACACACCGCTGAAATAAAAACCGCCCCAACCGCTCGGGTCTCCCTGTGGTTGTCCGTGATAGTAAACGCCAAGATCAAGCGTGTCTGTAGTGTTGAATGCAGAAGGTAAATTCACTTTCAACAAAGTATCGTTATAAGAATAAGTGAGAATAGAATTATTATAAGTGATACTGTCAATGGTCATTTTCAAAAGATCCAGACACAAATAATTCAACCCGTTTATTTTGGGAGAAAATTTTACAATAGTGTTTCCTGAAATGGTCTGGCCTACAAAATCTGTAATGTTAAGCGAGATGGTGTACTGAAGAATATCTGCCGTATCACTTCTTAAATTTTCGGGCGCTGTCATAACAGATGGATTAAGCGCCTTTTGTTTTGATAACTGGCAACTCATAGGTTTCTGTGCGTTTAAAATGCCGCATAAAACCAACAGTGAAAGAAGAATTTTTTTCATTTTATATTGGGGAAATAAGATAACTAAGATAGTAAAAAATATAGTTGTTGGTTAATGGAGAGCAGTTAATAGTTGGGTTTTCCGTATCAATTTTCTCTTGTTCTTTCACCGCCTTTGCCTAAAGGAAAATTCTCGCACTTGTCCCTTCCTATCACCCTTCATCCCTTTATTTAGGCTCCGTGTAACTCTGTGCCTCTCTTTCTCCGTGTCAACTTTCCTCTCGCCTCTCGCCCCTTTCACCCGCCCTCCGTCCCTCTTTTACTTTGTTGCTTTGGTATAAGAATTTGTTTTAATTTGCACTTCCTTACCCCCAAAATGCCACCAGAAGAAGAAGAAAGGCCCCGTGCCATTAATCTTGGTCATTCCGTATGTATCATGCGTACTGATGGTATTGTGTTTGTGCAATGTGTGGATACGTATTACGGAAAAAAAGAGTGTGAGCAGATCACCAGGGCAATTGGTGAACTTTCGGGCGATAAAAGAGTTCCGGTTTTAATTGTGGGCAGCCATTATTCAAGTATTGACAAAGAGGGAAGGGATTTTTCAGCTTCAGCTGAGGGTTCGCGTTTTTCCAGTGCAGAAGCGTACATTATAAAATCTATGGCGCAAAAAATTCTGGCTAATTTTTATCTGAAAATGAACAGGCCCGTTGTGCCTTCGCGTTTTTTTAAAGAAATCAAAGAAGGTGAGGAGTGGTTGCATTCTTTAACTGCCAACGAAAAAAAATCCTGAGCAGAACTGCTTAAAAATAAGTTTCAGTCGCCAAATAATTCTTCACATAATCCTCAATCCCTTCTTCGAGCGAATAAAATTTTTCTGAATAGCCCTGCGCTTTTATTTTATCCATAGTAGCTTCAGTAAAATACTGGTACTTGTTGCGTATGTCTTCGGGCGTATCAATAAATTCTATCTCTTCTTTTTTACCTGCGGCTTTAAAAGTGTTTTTGGCAAGGTCAACAAAGGTTCTGGCCTTACCTGTTCCCAAATTATAAATTCCGTTTTCAATTCTTTTCTCAAGAAGAAAAAGGCAAACTTTTAAAACATCTTTTACATAAATAAAATCGCGGAGCTGTTCTCCGTCTTTAAATTCCGGATTATGAGAACGGAATAATTTTACAATACCTTTTTCTTTTACTTGTTTAAAGGCATGAAAAATAACAGAGGCCATTCTTCCTTTGTGATATTCATTGGGGCCGTACACATTAAAAAATTTAAGGCCCACCCAATAAGGCGGTTTTTTATTTTTCAGTAAGGCCCACTTGTCAAATTCGTTTTTAGATTCGCCATACGCGTTTAAAGGTTGCAGCAAAAACACTTTCAGTTCATCGTCGTCATAACCAAACTCACCCAAACCGTAAGTGGCCGCAGAACTTGCGTACACAATGGGAATGTTTTGTTCTGTGCAGATCTTCCAGAGTTTTTGTGTATAGATAAAATTCAGTTTGTCTAAAATTTCTTTATTGAATTCGGTTGTGTCTGTGCGGGCGCCTATGTGAAAGACAAAAGTTATTTCTTTAGCATTATTCTCAAACCAGCTGGCCGCAAATTCTTCGCGGTCAATTTTTTTCAGGATTTTTTTTCCGGCAAGGTTTTTATTTTTCCATTCGTTGTCAAAATTATCTACCGCAACAATATCAGTATGTCCTTTCTCATTCAGCGCCTTCACCAAACAAGAACCAATAAATCCGGCAGCACCTGTTACAACTATCATGTTTAAATTATTTTCCTCAAAGTAAAGAAGAAATAAGCGTATTTGAAATTGAAAAGCCCGAAAAGATTGCGACTTTTTGTTTTGTTGTGAGGGGATTTTTCTGTTGGGTGATTGGGCAAACAGGTGATCAGAGAGCTTCACTATTCTCTATTGCCTATTCACTATTCCCCAATCTCATCCAACCCTTATTTGCGATAAACACTCCAAAAAATCCCTATATTTGGGCTTCAACTTTTACTATGGCAGTAACACGCGTATTTGATATTCTCGAGCACATTAAAAAGAACCACCTTAAGGACGATTTTGTTTGTGGAAAGGAATTGGTGGCGGCTGATAAACGTGAGAAGGTCTGGAAAAAATATTCAACCACAGATTTTATTGATCATGCAAATTGGGTTAGCTACGGATTAAGAAAAACAGGAATTGAACCCGGAGATAAGGTGGCCATTATTTCTAACAACAGGCCCGAGTGGAATTTTGTTGATTTTGGTTGTCAGCAGGTGGGTGCAATTACTGTTCCCATTTTTCCGACAGTAAGCAATCATGACCTGCAATTTATTATTAATGATGCTGAGGTGAAAGCAATTTTTATTTCCTCAAAAGAGATCTATAAAAAATTAGTGGTAATAGAAAAGAACATTCCCACAGTAAAATTTGTTTATTCGTTTGATGTTGTTGAGGGTTTGAACAGTTTTCAAAGTTTAGTAGAACTCGGAAAAGCGAATGAGTGTAAAGAAGAAATTCAGAAAATAAAAGATGCGGTAAAACCCGAAGAACTTTTTACCATTCTTTACACTTCAGGCACAACCGGTCTTCCAAAGGGCGTAATGCTCTCGCACAATAACCTGGTAAGTAATATTTTATTCTCAACCAAACTGGCGCCCTTTGAAAAAAACTGGAAGGCACTGAGTTTTCTTCCGCTTAACCATGTGTATGAACGAATGGTTACCTCGCTTTATTTTTACATGGGCACTTCTGTTTATTATGCAGAAGGATTTGAAACAATCGGAGATAATTTAAAAGAAGTAAAGCCACAGATCTTTGTTTCTGTGCCTCGTTTAATTGAACGTGTGTACGAACGCCTTGTTTCTGCCGGCGACAAACAAAAGGGATTGAAGAAAAAAATATTTTTCTGGGCGCTCGATCTTTCTTTGCGTTATGAACTGAACGGCGCAAACGGCGGCTGGTATGAATTAAAAAGAAAAATTGCAGACAAGTTAATTTACAGCAAGTGGCGCGAAGCACTGGGCGGCAATATGCAGTTCATAGCATCTGGCGGCGCGGCTTTGCAAACACGGCTTGCGCGCGTATTTACCTGCGCAAAAATTACCATTCTTGAAGCGTATGGCTTAACAGAAACTTCTCCGGCGGTGTCTGTAAATGGTTATGAGCACAAAGACATTCGTTTCGGAACTGTGGGTACGGTGCTTAAAAACATTGAAGTAAAAATTGCCGAGGACGGAGAAATTTTAATTAAGGGCCCCAGTGTAATGATGGGCTACTATAAAAAACCCGAAGAAACCGCTGAGGTGCTTGGCAGCGACGGCTGGTTCCATACAGGAGACATAGGTACTTTTGTTGAAGAACGGTTTTTAAAAATTACCGACAGAAAAAAAGAAATTTTTAAAACTTCGGCCGGTAAATATATTTCGCCGCTCATGCTTGAGAACAAACTGAAAGAATGCCGTTTTGTTGAGCAGTGTATGGTTATTGGCGAAGGAGAAAAATTTGCCAGCACACTCATTGTTGTTTCTACGGATTACATAAAAGAATGGTGCAAAAAAAACACTGTTGAATTTAC
>JACMLS010000808.1 GCA_014379485.1 Bacteroidia bacterium
CCACTCATCCAGAACAAGAATAGGTTTTTTCTCGAGCAGGCATTGAATAAGCGCCAGTCTTTTCTTTTGCCCGGTAGAAAGTTCAATGGTCGAAAATCCGTTTTCAGTCATTTCAACCTTTGTACTCATGCCAAAAAGATCAAGATAGTAACGTGCCTTTTCCCTGTCAAAATCCATGTGGCCGTAAAACTTATCAAAGAGAAAAAAATCACTGAAAACCGGCGAAAAGAGCAGATCACTTTGATCATTCAGCTGTTCACCGTTTACAAGGATTGCCCCTGATTGCATTTTGTAAATTCCAAGAAGACACATGATCACTGTTGTTTTTCCGCTTCCGTTGGCTCCGCTTATAAAAACAACCTCACCCTTTTCTACTGAAAAAGAAACCGGGCCAATTTCAAAAACAGTATCATCCTTTTGATGGGTGAATCTCAGATCAACCACTTCAAGCTTATTAAAATCTGTATGTTGTGTTTCTTTGTCCGAACCGGTCTCTTCACTATCCGCTAAAGTAGCCTTCAGATCTATTAATCTCTTGGCCGAAATGTTTGCCTCGCTGATGATAGGAATGAGGAGGATAACATATTGAATGGGACCATAAATGAAAAGTAAAACAAATACAAAAGAAACAAGAGATTCTTTACTTACATTAATTGCAAAACCGCCCAGCAACAATATAAGGCCAATAGTAAGATAAAAAAACACTTCGCTTATGTACTGGGCATTAATAAAACCTGAGAACGCGGAAATTGAATTTTTTTTAAAGTCAGCCAGGTTTCCTGAAACATAATTATCATTAATGTCTTTTCCTTTTTTCCGGTCGGTTTTAATTTCCTTAAACCCGGTAACTATCTGAAACAATAAACGGGTAAAACCATCATTTAGCTCACGAACCCTTTTAAGCGCCCCTGTGATCTTTTTCATTCTCACCAAATAAAACACAACACCAATACCTATAACAAAGACTGTAAGTAAAAACAATTTCCAGGAAAGAATGGCAATATAGGTAAGGCATCCTAATATCATAATTACAGAACCTACCAGGTTAGCCATTATATTTCCGGCTTCTGTAATTTGTATTACGTCGCGTGTAAGTATATTAAAAATCTGATCTTTTTTCTGATACACAATATGAAAGCGCGATTTAAGAATGTATCCGATAAGTTCAGATTTTAAAGCGTGTAACTTACCTTGGGTAAATTCAATAAGGCACAATGCCAGAAATCTTCTTGAAAACACATAGCACCACAATGTTAAAGCGAGCAAAAATATCTGCCACCTTATGTCCGGTTTTTCGCCTGCCATTAAACTGTTTATTCTTCCGTTAATAAAAATAAACAACAGGGCATTGATCAAACCGGTAATAAACCCCATGAAAGAGAAAAAGAACAATCTTTTACCCTGGTTTCTGAATAAAATATTATACAAATGCATAAATACCGATAAGCATATTAATTAATTTCTGATCCATCAATGATTCTATTTGCAACAGCCTGATAATAGTTACCACAACGAAAACATTGAGATTGTATGTTTGTCATCAGCCTTAGTGTTTTTACCATTTACAAAAGTGTCAAAATTTACGATGAGCAATTTTTCTTTATAAATTATAGGCTCACAGGGTTGGTCGAGCAAACCGCCGGCTCCATCATCATCCTGGTTTTCCCAAACAATTCTTAACTCTTGTTTATCAAGATCAAGCGCGTGCACGCTGTTGTTCTTAAAATTTGTAAGATAAATTGTATTTGTTTTTTTACAGTAGAACATTCCGTCGCAACAACCAAGTTTAGCAGAATCAATGATTATTTCTGTTGATTTGAGCAGTCCTTTTTTAGTTAAACCAAACTTGTAAATATTTCCGTTTCCAAAACTGCCGGCGTACAGGTTGCCTTTTTTATCAAACGTCATTCCGTCAAATCCACCGTCTGTACGCACCTGGCTGCCTGATTCATCTGCAAAATAAAATATGTGAGCATCCATCTCTCCTGATTTTATATGAACAGTTCCTTTTTTAAATTCTTCCAGGTCAAATGAGAAAATTGCACTCTGTTTCTTTTTATCTTTTAAACTATATTCAGTATCGCTCACATAAATTCTGCTACCTTTTACCCTTACTGCATTTGCCAGCTTAAAACCGTCTGCCACCACCTCTGCTTTAACCGGTTTTCCATTTACTACAACAATACGCAGTAACCTTGATTTATAATTTTTATCAAAAAAGAACTGGTTGTCTGCAATATACAAATTACCGTCAGATGCAAATTCCATTCCCATGGGGTGTACCCGCAAAGTTTCAGGGTGTCTTGGCAAACTATCAAACCAGGTAATGGCTTTGTTTAAAGAATCAAACTTACAGATCTTACTTCCATATCGTTCATATTTAAAAAAATTGGGAACAGACAAAAACAAATTTCCATTTTTATCCAGGGCCATTCCATCAGGGGTAGAAACAGATTCGCCAAGATCACAAAACAAGGAAGGTTGTTTCATTTCACTTATTTCCGAAATCCTGAATTTTCCCTTTACCTGGGCCACAGATTGAGAAATTAAGAGCAAGGTTAAAACACCCAGTGTTAACCGCCTTTTTTTTGCATACATCATACCACCCGTTTTAATTCAGCTCTTCAGTTATTATTATTTTCAAGTATCCATTTCTGCGCTTCATTCAAAGCACTCTTATAATCATCATTAGGATAATCAGGACTGATCTTTCCTCCAAAAGAAACGTTATTTCTGTCTGCATCTACACCACATGCCAGGTTTAAAAAAGCGCCATCACTTAACCTTATGTTATCTACTCTGGTAGTAACACCAAATGTTTTCATTCCAAAACTCGAAGCATTTTTAATTCCCCTGAATGCAATTGCAACAACTTCGCCCGCACTGCCGGTTTCAGAACCATAAATAACTGCAATAGGAAGGTCTTTGTTTTTAATATAAAAAGGATCTTTCTTTTTTACCATCACCCTGTTATCCCATCCTGCTATTCCATCACGATAGATTCTTGCCGTTCTGGTTCCGTTTGCCGAAACAGAATATCCAAAAATACCGTTTCCCAATAAAGGGCCTATACCAGCTATCATTGCCCAGCTGTTACCACCAATATTATTACTCAGATCAATTATCCAGCCTTTAGGAGAACCTCCATCCAGCTCCGCGACAAGCCGTTGTAAACTATCTGCATATTTATTAACCAAAAGAGAATCAAGAGAAATGAATGTGGAAATTTTTATATAAGCAATTCTACCATCCAGCATTTTACCCTCTGCAAAAGCAGACAACCCATCCTTAAGTGTATTGTCTCCTTTTGCAAGCTCCTTCATTTCTTTTGATGTTTTAAAAAAAGAATGTCCGTCGTTTAACTTCCAAGTAACATAACCTTTAAGAACCGCATGGCAATAACTCATTTTTGAATTGCCTGCACAAAGTTTTTTCGCATCGGCTTTTAACCTGTTCAGGTAAACAGAATCTCTGTTCAATGATTTTTCCCTCACAATATTAAAATACTCATTTATATACCTGTTAATTGAAGGAGAGATCTTTTTTGTGCTGAAAGGAATTTCCACCAGCTCAATATTATCATACCAGGCCTCTCCTGAATCATATATGAGTCCTGAAATTTTTACTTTTTCTGCTGTACTGTCTGCGCAAAACTCAATAAAATATTTTTTCCAGCTCCTGGTTTTATTTATGTTAAGATCAGCCATGTTCTGATGGCAGATCATGTTTCCTGTTTTGTCGTATAGTTTTACAGACAGCCCCGTATATTTCTCCTTGAGGTTTCTTGTTTTTATAAAGCACGAGATCCTGAATTTTTTAAGTTCAGAACATTTAAACGGCATCTCCTGGCAAAACCGTCCAATTCCCCCGGGCTTATTTCTTGAAATGTAAATGGAGTATTTTCCTTTGTAAACATTTACCGAATCTGCCAGGCATTTATCAAGATGATCTTCTGTATGCCAATTCTGAAAACCGCAGGCAGAACCCCTTTCTGGTTTTTCGAAATCGAAATTAGGAATTTGATTTTGGCCAAGACTAGTAATACAGAGAAAAACACAAAATAAACCACCGTAAAAAGAAAATTTCATACTCAAAATTCTAATTAACAAATATAAAAGAATAGCATCCCTAATCCAAATAAAAATCAAACATGTCCCTTGCACATGTCTTTTGTTCATCCCCAGATTTCGTTAAACAAAAATAGTTTGACCCAGGTATAAAAAATATTGTTCAGTCTCTCATTCAATTTTGTTCAAACTGAAAAGAACCCATCTCAAAAAAAGAAGAATTTATTTTCATTTTAATAAAATTAAAACCTGAAAAAGGATTTGAATTCCGGGGAAGTTTTTACAAAAAAAAATCTGTAAAACCCCTAAAAAACCAAAAACCCGGCTGTTTTACCAACCGGGTTTCTGTTGTCCGACCAGGGCTCGAACCTGGACTCTTTTGAATCAAAATCAAACGTGTTGCCAGTTACACCATCGGACAATTGGCTCCCCTTTTATGATTTGGGGAGCGCAAAATTACTAAAAAATTATAATTAACAAAAAATGAAAGCTGTGAAAGGCAATATTTTAAGGTATTATTCGGTTTTCATCCCCAAAGACTCTGTTATTTAACGACATTTGCCCGCAATATGCCTAAAAACTACAAAATTCTTAACAATGTTACCGGATGGCTGGTTTTCATTATCGCCTCGGCAACTTACCTGCTTACAATAGAACCCACTGCCAGTTTTTGGGATTGCGGAGAGTACATTGCCTGCGCAAATAAACTCGAAGTGGGTCATCCGCCCGGTGCCCCGTTTTTTCTGCTTATGGGCCGGCTTTTTATTTTATTAGGCGGTAACAATCCGGCAACTGCGGCCAAATGGGTAAACATAATGTCTGCCCTTTGCAGTTCTTTTACCATTTTGTTTTTATATTTTTCCATCACAAAACTCGGGGTAAAAATTGTAAAACGCAGCCAACAGCAATTTACAACCGGAAGGCAACTGGCTGTTATTTTTTCGGGTGTAGTTGGTGGCCTTGCTTATACATTTTCAGATTCTTTTTGGTTTTCTGCTGTTGAGGGCGAGGTGTATGCAATGTCTTCTCTTTTTACTGCAATCGCATTTTGGGCAATTTTAAAATGGGATGAAGAAGCAGACAATCCTTCTTCGGTAAGGTGGCTGATTTTTATTGCTTACCTCATTGGTTTATCTATCGGTGTACATTTACTCAACCTGCTCGTTATTCCGGCCGTGTGTTTTATTTTTTATTTCAGAAAATACAAATTCAAATTCTGGAGTTTTTTGCTTACAGGTGTAATCTCTATTGTTCTTTTGGGAGGAATACAAGGACTTCTCATTCCTAAAATTGTAAAGTTTTCTGCTGACACAGAATTGCTATTTACCAATAAATTCCTGCTTCCATTCAACACAGGCACCTGCATTTATTTTGGTTTGTTGCTGCTTACACTTTGCTTCGGAATTTTTTATGCTGTAAAAAAACACAAAGCGCTTTTTATTGCCTTTGTGTCTTCGTTAGGTCTTTTAGCGCTTCTTATTTTTCTTTCCGGAATTTTTCATAACAGCCCCGGTTCTTTTTTCGGAAGAATTATTGTTGTGGGAGGAATTGTTGCAGGATTGGTGCTTCTTAAAAAAAGACCAAAAATTCTGCATCACATTCTTGTTGCATTTACGCTTTTGTTAATGGGCTACTCAACTTATTTCGTGCTCATCATTCGCTCACAAGCCAATACACCAATGGATGAAAATAATCCTGACAACGCTATTTCTATGCTTTCTTATCTGAATCGTGAACAGTATGGCGACTGGCCCATTGCTTATGGCCCTTATTACAACGCAAAATTAGATGCTGCAAAACCTTATCTCGACGGAAATCCCATTTACACTAAAAACGAAAATGCAGGCAGGTATGAAATAAAAGATTCTGCAAAAGCCTCCATTCCAAATTTCGATTCAGAGTACTGCACCGTTTTTCCGCGTATGTGGAGCCGGCAGGATATGCATGAAAGATTTTATCGCAAATTTCATGATACGGCAAATGGAGAAATTCCCACCTTTAAAGAAAACCTTTCTTACTTTTTTAAATACCAGCTCAACCATATGTACTGGCGTTATTTTGGCTGGAATTTTGTTGGTCGGCAAAACGACGTGCAGGGAATGACCAGCATGGCTTTTGATGGCAATGTAATTTCCGGTTACGATGCGCTTGATAATAAATTATTAGGCATTAAAGAAAACATGATACCCGTTAGCAATAAAAACAACAAGGGCACAAATAAATTTTATTTTCTTCCGCTTATTTTAGGATTGATAGGCCTCGTTTTTCATATCATCCGCAATCCCAAAGATTTTTTTGTATGCCTCTTACTTTTTTTCTTTACAGGAATTGCCATTGTCATTTACCTCAATCAATATCCCTTTCAACCGCGCGAGCGAGATTATGCTTACGCCGGTTCCTTTTATCCTTTTGCTTTTTGGATTGGCCTTAGCGTGCTTGCCATTTCTGAATTGTTTGCGCTCATAAAAAAAATTCCTTCAGCAATTCCAGCCGCAATTGCGTTTTTACTTTGCATTCCCGTTACCATTTTAATGGGGGCACAAGGTTGGGATGATCATGACAGAAGTAAACGCAGCATGGCCCGCGATTTTGCAATGAATTATTTACAGAGTTGCGAAAAAAATGCTATCTTATTTACAAATGGAGACAACGATACTTTTCCGCTCTGGTATTTGCAGGAAACAGAAGGAATCAGAACAGATGTGCGTGTAATCAACCTCAGCCTTTTTCAAATGGACTGGAATATAGATCAGCAACGCCGCGCTGCGTACGATTCGCCACCAGTTCCGTTTACATTAAGCCCTGATAAATACGCGGGGCCAAAAAGAGACCAGGTTTTGTTTCGCGATGATCATGTAGGCCAAAGAACCCTTAAAGAAGTAATGGCTTTTGTGGCAAGCGAAGATCTTAAAAACAAAATTCCGTATGGCGGTCGTTATTACGATTACATTCCAACCCAACAACTCCGTATTCCGGTTGATTCTGCAGCTGTATTAAAAATGCCGGGTTTAATTCTTCCCGGAATGGAAAACCGCATTACCAATATAGACTGGACCATTACAAAAGAGTATTTGCTTAAAAACGATTTAATGGTAATGGATCTGCTGGCCGCTTTTGATTGGAAAAGACCTGTCTATTTTGTGCAGGGTTCAGGACCCGACAACTATCTTGAGCTGCAGGAATATTTGCAGATGGAAGGCCTTGCTTACAGACTCGTTCCAATAAAATCAAAACCAGAAGAAATGACGAATGGTGCAAGAGTAAGGGTGGCAACAGAAATCATGTATAAAAATATTTTCGAAAAACCATTTTGTTTTGGTGGCCTCAATAAGCCCGGAGTGTATTTAGATGAAACCAGTATGCGCATGGCTCAGAGTATGCGCATGCAAATGGTAACACTCGCCTCTGTTTTAATTGAAGAAGGAAAAACAGACAAAGCAAAAAAAGTGTTAGATAAAATGCTGTTTGAAATTCCCGAATCAAATGTTCCTTTGGAGGTTTCTACTTACTACCATGTTCAATGCCGTTATCAGTTAACTCAGCAAAATGAAGCAAACGAACTCGCAAATAAACTCTTTGCAAATTGCGAATCTGACCTTACTGCTTATTTAACCCTTGGTGGCAATGATCAGCTTTCATACGAGCGCGAAATGCAGCAATGCCTTGGCGTAATGGATGGGCTTGCAAAAATGGCAGCCGCTTATGGCCAGAAAACAATGGCAGAAGATTTTGAGCGTCGTATCTCAGCATTTAAATGAGCTCATCAAAATTTAAGCAATAGTTTCTGCTCTTTATGTAATGAAAAAAACGACCGGAAGCTGCCAGAACAGCCCCCTCACTTTCTTGGCTTTCAGTGTATGGCAATTGGATTTTAAAATGTAAATTCGCCCCTTAATATTAATCGCTTTTTCCTTCAATTATGGCTAATATCAACATGTATAAAATATTCAATAACGTTGTGGGTTGGCTCGTTTTTATTGCCGCCACCTTTACTTACGTTGCAACCATTGAGCCAACTGCCAGTTTCTGGGACTGTGGCGAGTACATTTCCTGCGCTGCAAAACTTGAGGTAGGTCACCCGCCCGGTGCACCTTTTTTCCTTTTGCTTGGTCGTATTTTTATCTGGCTCGGGGGCGATAATCCTACAACAATGGCCAAATGGGTAAACGTTTTATCAGCACTCTGCAGTTCTTTCACCATCTTGTTTTTGTATTGGTCAATTACCCGTTTAGGTGTTAAAATGGTAAAGATCCGTAAACAGGAATTTACCTCAGGCCGTCAAATGGCAGTGATCATTTCAGGTATTATAGGTGGGCTTGCATATTGTTTTTCTGATTCGTTCTGGTTCTCTGCCGTAGAGGGCGAGGTGTACGCAATGTCTTCTTTATTTACTGCTGTTGCTTTCTGGGCCATTTTAAAGTGGGAAGAAGAAGCCGACAACCCTTCATCTGTAAGGTGGCTTATTTTTCTTGCCTACCTCATTGGCCTCTCAATAGGCGTCCATTTACTTAACTTACTTGTTATACCTGCGGTGGTCTTTATTTTCTACTTCCGCAAATACAAATTTAAGTTCTGGAGTTTTTGCATTGCAGGCGTTGTTTCTATTATTCTTTTAGGAGGAATTCAGGGACTTCTCATTCCTAAAATTGTAAAATTCTCAGCAGATTATGAGTTATTCTTTACGAATAAATTGCACGCTGGCTTTAGTACCGGAACAGTAATTTATTTTGTACTCCTGTTAGTTGCTCTGCTGTTAGGAATTCTTTCTTCAATAAAAAGAAACAAGGGGCTGCATATTGCATTTATTGTTACCAGTAGTTTGTTTGCACTTCTTGTTGTTATATCAGGTCACGGTGCAGGTGCTGTTTTTACCAGGATAATTGTTGTTGGAGGAATAGTTGCGGGCCTCGCCTTTCTGCAAAAGAGACCAAAAGTTTTACATCATATTCTTGTAAGTTTTGTAGTGTTGTTAATGGGTTACTCCACGTATTTTGTACTCGTTATCCGCTCCCAGGCAAACACGCCTATGGATGAGAATAATCCTGAAAACGCCATCTCACTTCTTTCTTATTTAAATCGTGAGCAATACGGCGACTGGCCAATTCTCTATGGCCCATACTACAATGCAGAATTAGATCCGGCACAACCTTATAAAGACGGAGAACCTATTTACGGAAAAAATAAAGAAACCGGCCGGTATGAAGTTATTGACGACAGAAAAAATTCTATTCCTAATTACGATAAAAATTTCTGTACAATTTTTCCAAGAATGTGGAGCCAGCAAGGCGGTCACGAATCCTCTTATCGTGTATGGGGACAAATAGAGGGGCGCGATAGCGGAAAACGAGACGACAAAGATAACCCCGTCATGGTACCAACCTTCGGGGAAAATTTAAGGTACTTCTGGCACTATCAGATGGGTTATATGTATTGGCGTTACTTTATGTGGAATTTTGTTGGAAAGCAAAACGATATTCAAGGTCTTACCAATAACGTCTCAGAAGGAAATGCTATTTCAGGCTTTAATGGAATTGATAAGGCTTGGACCGGCATTGATCAGCAAAAAATGCCTTACGCTACACGAAACAATAAAGCCACCAACCATTTTTATTTCCTTCCGCTTATTTTAGGATTAATAGGTTTCATCTTCCATTGCGTCCGGCATCCTAAAGATTTTTTCGTCTGCCTCTTACTCTTTTTCTTTACAGGGATTGCCATTGTGATTTACCTGAATCAATATCCGTTTCAGCCGCGTGAGCGGGATTATGCCTACGCTGCCTCGTTCTACGTCTTTACGGTCTGGATAGGCATTGGTGTGTTCGCAATTTTCGAATTGCTCAACGTTATGCGGCTCCCGAAAGTGGCAAGCGCTTCTGTTGCTGCGCTCTTAACCTTATGGATTCCGTTTGTAATGGCTAAAGATGGCTGGGATGATCATGACCGCAGCAAACGTACAATGGCACGCGATTTTGCAATTAACTATTTGCAAACCTGCGAAAAAAATGCTGTACTCTTTACCAACGGAGATAACGACACCTTCCCGCTCTGGTATGCTCAGGAAACCGAAGGCATACGAACAGACGTGCGTGTAATAAATCTAAGCCTGCTGCAAACCGACTGGTATATAGATCAGCAACGCCGTGCCGCTTACGATTCTCCTCCAGTTCCGTTTACACTAAGCGCCGACAAATATGTGGGCAGCAAGCGAGAACAGATCTTATTAATTGATGAGAAAGTAGGATACAGAACTGTAAAAGACGTTATTGATTTTGTTGCTTCTGACGATACGCAGTACAAAAAACTTTACAACGAGCGTTATTACGACTACATTCCCACACAACAATTACGCATTCCGGTAGACTCAGCAAAAGTAATGAGCATACCTAACCTGGTGCCAAAAGGAATGGAGAACCGAATTGTAAAAAGTGTTGATTGGGAACTGAAGAAACAATACATTCTTAAAAACGATCTTATGATTCTGGATCTGCTTGCCGGTTTTGAATGGAAACGTCCGGTTTATTTTGCAGTAACTACAGGGCCAGAAAGTTATTTAAGTCTTCAGAATTATTTTCAGTTAGAAGGTCTTGCATATCGTTTGGTACCCATTAAATCTAAACCAGAAGAAATGGTACACGGTACACGCGTTGCTGCAGATATCATGTACAATAACATTTTCAACAAACCATTTCAGTTTGGTGGAATGAAAACACCGGGCGTAAATTTGGATGAGAATTGTAACCGCATGGCTCAGAATATGCGCATACAAATGACCACACTTGCCTCTGTTTTAATTGAAGAAGGTAAAACAGACAAAGCAAAAAAAGTGCTCGATAAAATGATGGAAGAAATGCCCGAAGTAAATGTTCCGTACGACGCCACCTTGTATACAGCAGTTTTATGCCGTTACCAGTTGCGCCAGTACAAAGAAGGAAATATGCTGGCAAAAAGATTGTTCGATATTTTTGAAGAAGATTTTTTCATTTACGACAATATGGCAAACGATTATAAGGTTGCTTATGGCCGCGAGGTAGAGCAGTGCGCTGCAGTAATGCAAAGGCTGGAAAGTATTGCCAAAACTTATAACCAGAATGAACTTGCCCAGGAGTTTAAAGCACGCCTTACACAAATGGGCCTTGCAGGACCAGAAGGCCCACAACCTGCGCAACCAACCGGACCTGAAATGAAATTGCCGCTTGATAAACAATAATGCTGGTAACACCTCCATACTTTGCAAGGCTATTTTATCCTGAAGCAACCTGGAGAAAAAATACTGACATTAAAAAAATATACCTGACTTTTGACGACGGACCCATTCCTGAAATTACGGAATGGGTTCTTCATTTTTTAGAATCAGAAAATATTAAAGCCACTTTTTTTTGCGTGGGAAATAATGTGGAGCTCAATCCCACAATTTTTCAAAAAGTAAAAGATGCCGGCCACAAATGCTGCAACCACACCTTTAACCACATGAGCGGCTGGAAAACACCCAACAAAGAATATTTCGACAATATTGAGATCTGCGATAAATATTATTCAAATAAATTATTTCGCCCGCCACATGGCAGAATAACTTTGAGCCAATACTCCACGCTAAAAAAGAAATACGAAATAGTTTTTTGGGATGTGATCAGTTTTGATTTCGACGCCAACACCACCCCCGAAAAATGTTTACAGAACGTAACAGAACACACAAGAAACGGTTCTGTAATAGTTTTTCACGACAGTATAAAAGCAAAAAAAAATATGCAATACGCTTTACCGCTTGCCGTAAAATTTTTAAAAGAACAGGGCTACGAATTCGGATTACTCTAAAAATATGCCACAGTCCCGATAGCTATCGGGAGCGCAAATTTACACAGATTAAATTCGAAGATTATTATTAAAAAGCTTGGTGAAAGCTTAGTGTTTCTTTGTGCTCTTAGTGGTGAAAAAAATAAATCAATACCGATGAGAAAATTATTTTTTATTCTGCTACTTATTCTTTCCGGAAAAAATTTCTGTCAAACAGATTCAAACGTAGTTGACGGCAAAGGAATGAAACAAGGCATATGGAAAGAAACCATTGCAGGTACTATCTGGTTCGGAAATTATGCCGACAATAAAAAAGAAGGCAACTGGCGTTGCTACCACGCAGGCGGAATTTTGCAGCAATTAGTAGAATACAGAAACAATTTAAAGAACGGTTTTGGCATCTGGATAGATAAAGCAAATAATTTTTTTCACGAAGCAAATTTTACAAATGATACATTGAACGGAAACGAGATCTTTTATTTTTCATCCGGAAAAAAACAAAGCTCTGCTTACTATAAAATGGGAAAACTGAACGGCACAAAAAAAGTTTTTACCAGCGAAGGAAAACAACAGGAAGAAGCCACTTACACAAACGGAGAACTGAACGGTGCAAAAAAATGGTTTTTCTCATCCGGAAATGTAAATTCAGAAATGACTTTTAAAAACAACAAACTCAACGGCCCTTACTATGTTTTTTTCGACACAGGTAAAACAAACGAAACCGGTTTTTACCAGAACGATGAAAGAGAAGGGCTGTTTACAGAATTTCACGCAAACGGAAAAATGAAAACACAGGGCAATTACAAGTCCGGAAAAAAAGAAGGTGTGTGGAAAGAATTTGATGAAGCCGGAAAAGAACTCAGCTCAGAAAAGTTTGTGAACGGAGAAGTGAAGGGGAAAAAGAAATAATGAAATCGTTCTTATTTATTGGGTGGAAGGTTGGGCGCGCACTCCTCATTCTTCCAATCTTCCATCCTTCCAACCAATCGTAAGCTCTGCTTCAAAAGGTTCAGGTGCCTGCTGCCCTAAGCACAACCACACAAGCAATAACAGCCAGTTCCTGAAAAATAAGCATTCCATCAGCAAAGAAAGAATAATAAAAATCGCCTCGCCTTGTATTTGAAAACAGAACAACCAGAATTCCGCACAGGGCAGAAAGAATTGTTCCATAAAATAATTCTATTGGAATGCCCTTGGTTAAAAAAATTGCAAGCGGATAAATCAGCAATAAAATTACCGAAAGAATTTTTGCGTTTCTTACCCCAATAACCACAGGCAGAGAGCGAATGTTGTTTTTTAAATCGTCCCCGTAATCGCGGATGTCGAAAGGAACACAAAGTGCAGCAATAAAAAGAAACTGGCTCAGATCCCACCAAAGATTTGTATAGTGCGTTTCAGCTTGCCTGAAAAAGAGACGGGGAATTTCAACCGAAACTGCAGTCCACACAAACGCAATAATGAACGCTTTCATTCCCGGAATTTTTTTTAGGGCAAAAGGTCCTGAAAAATAAAGAATACAAATAACAAGCAGTGGTAAAAAATAAAGAATCAGTTTACAGTCAATATAAAAAACAAAAAAAACAATTCCGCAGGCCGCCACCAAATTCATTGCAATAAGTGTTTTCATGTTTTGGATCATCCACACATCGCGCACAGAAAGAGAATCGGGAACAGATTCTTTATTCCGCATCATTTTCAGAATTAAAACAATGCGCTGCAATCCGTAAATAAAAAAAACTGAAAGCGAAACAAGCAGGCAATACCACGGCGCATCTGAGCGGGGATAAAAATCAAGAACAGCAACTGAGAAAAGTGTAAAACAAAATCCGCAAACAGCAATAAATAAATTTGAATAAAAAATAAAACTGAGAATATTTTTTAACCCTTTTCCCATTTCACTGCTTATTTTCCAAAAACCCACAAAGCGTTTACCGTTGTTGCTTTCGCAATTTCCTCTAAAGAAACACCTTTTATTTCTGCCAGTTTTTCTGCCACCAGCTTTACATATGCGCTTTCGTTTCTTTTTCCGCGGTACGGAACGGGAGGCAAATAAGGTGAGTCTGTTTCAAAAACCAAATGTTTCAGGTCTACATTTTTTAAAACTTCAGGCAAGGTAGAATTTTTATACGTAAGCACTCCGCCAATTCCCATCTTAAAAGTGCTAAGCGAAATAATTTTTTCCGCTTCTTCCAAAGTTCCGCCAAAACAATGAAAAATTCCTTTCGGTTTTTTTTCGAAAGAAGAAA